>NZ_BEHC01000030.1:0-1858 GCF_003112495.1 Enterococcus sp. H57 | reverse complement strand
TCCGAGGAGGCTCATTGTCAAGGACAATCGGAATAGCATACGGAAAGAAGTTCTGCACCTTATAAAATTTGTCAAAAAAACTGTTGCCATTCCATAAAGATTGATTAATAAGCTATCTTCGATTGCTAAAAAGAAAACTTCTGAATCCCACACCTTATAAAAATCTTTGACAAATCTATTCGAAGGATCGAATTTAAACCATAATTGTGTCTCATTAAAAAGCATAACCATTACTCCAATCAGTTTTTAAACTTAGTTTCTACCTCTAATATATATCGAGTTTTTATTTTGCCTTCAGAGAATACCGTTTCTTTTTTTGCAGTTACAGGTTGTTTATTTTCAGAAAAAGCTAATATAGCTAAGATTGAAACATCCATCTGGAATTTATCTTTTTTGCTGCTTTGCTCATAAAAGTCTGCATATTCGTCACTGATATTTTTTCTAATAAATTCTTCCATCATAAAAATCACCTCAAAACGATTATACGAACTTACGTTCTTGTTGTAAAGCGATATTTGAGGGGCAAAAAGGGGGCAAAAATGCGTTTACCTTTGATATATCTCAGATTGAACATAGTGTTTATTATATGTCGGTATTATTGATTTATAGCTGTTTTGAAGGTATTAGATACATAATAGATTATAGTGGTTTTGTTTACGTGCATTACACGGAAAAGCTGCTCGTATCAAAGAAATCAGAAGATAAACACGGAAAACTTCCTTGGAAATCTGAAATCTGTGAAAAGTCCTTGTATATCAAGGGCTTTTTCTTTTTTCTCTATCACAGTTTTTAGCCATTTTTGGCTGTTTTGGACCATTTTTCACTCATATTCCCCCGAATTGTCCTAGATTGTCCGACATTGACTATCAGTGTCGTCAAAATAGGGCAAAATTTAGTAGTCAGCTTGACGACAAATATAATACGAAAAATACCAAAACATTTACCGAATTTAGCAACTTTTGAACCCGAGTTTCTTAAAGGGTCAGCTATTAGCAAAAAAGGCAAAACATGTGCTTTTCTATTAAAAAGTTGATGTGATAGGCTTCTATCTAAATAAATTTTAGGAGTTTTTATCGTGAAGCAAAATGATGGACGTATCATTTGGAAAAATCAAAGTGATTTAAAACTGATTTTAACAATTAATGAATTCATCGAAAAACACGGAATTAAATCTAGCCGTCAATACCAGAAAAAGCTAGCAGAAAATCCAAATTCTGCACCAAGCATGTGGTTCATTAACAAAAAATATGGATCATGGGAGAATTTATTGATTAGTATAGGAAAAGAAAATACTGATTATGGAAAATGGTCTAGAATGTCAGAACAAGAATTATTGGAAATAGTAGAATCTTTTATTAAGTGTGAGAAGATAAGTTCTCAGCGAATGTACGAAAAAAAATCAGTAGAGAAGGACATTCCTTCACTTAGCACTGTTAAAAAGCGGTTAGGAGATATACGGCCTCTTTTTAAAGTGAAAAATGAGAAACCTAGTTTTACTGATTTTGAACTGCTGTTAGAACTAAAAAATGAAATAATCCGCTTGGACTTACAAGATGATTTATCAATGACAAAGTTTCGAAAATTAGTTCAATCCCCAAAACTACCGTCAGTTGATACAATCATGAAAAGAACAAACAAAAATTGGGAGGAATTAATGACAGAGATAGGATTTGATTATCGAAGAATCAAAATCTATAAGCAGAGAAACAACCTATCCAAGACAAAGAAAACTAAATAGTAGCACTCTAAATCAGACGTTCAAAATGTAGTGACCCCCAAAAGTTAGACTTTTTTGGAGTGGAGAAATCCACTCCTTTTTTCATGCTCTAAAATGATATTTTTACACAACCGTTGCGGT
>NZ_BEHC01000029.1:0-34794 GCF_003112495.1 Enterococcus sp. H57 | reverse complement strand
TTTCGATTTCGTTTTTCGAAATCTTTCAGCAACTCATTTATCATAACTTATCGTTTGTTATTTGTCAAGAACTTTTTTGAAGTTTTTTTCGATATAATCAAGCTTCACAAGTGGTTCTTTTTTAACGACTCAGTTATCTTATCATGTCATTTCCAACATGTCAACAACTTATTTTTTATTATTTAATAAGTTATTGGTGTTCTTTTGAACAAATAATAATATATCAACATCACATGTGAAAGTCAATAAGAAAATGCTTATTTATCAACATTTCTAGCTTACATGATCATTGGTTAGTTCTGGTCCTTTTTCGTTCGTCTTTATAACTCTGAGAGACGTAAAATCCTTTTGTTTTCAGTTGAATGTTCATGTTCTTGTCTTATTCACACCAACTAGATGTCTCACCTTCTAAAATTTTCCTTAACAAAGTGCTGCTTTTATCTATTTCTGCTTTTTTTTGCTAGAATAATAGTAACAATATGACTCTGGAGGATTTATTTATGAAAATTTTGATTGCTGACGATGATAAAGAAATCGTTGAATTATTAAGTATCTATGTTCACAATGAGGGGTATGAAGCAGTAAAGGCTTATGACGGGAAGGAAGCATTATCTAAGATTAGAACAATTCCCGATATTGAATTACTTATCTTGGATATCATGATGCCTGAGATGGATGGGATGCAAGTAGTGAAAGAGCTACGAAAAGAATCCCAAATACCAATCATTATGCTGACAGCAAAAACTACTGATATGGATAAGATCAAAGGACTGGTCGCTGGTGCAGATGATTATGTGACCAAGCCATTTAATCCGTTAGAAGTAATGGCTAGAGTAAAGTCTTTATTACGGCGTACAAAAATGCAGATTGCTCCAGATCAGCCTGATGTATTAGAAGTAAATGCATTAATCATCAATAAAGACTCTCATGAAGTTAAAACAATCGATGGGAAAGAAATCCAGTTAACAGCTTTGGAATTCGGTATCCTCTACTTGCTTGCTAGTCATCCTAATCGAGTATTTAGCGCGGATGAAATTTTTGAGCGTGTTTGGAAACAAGAAAGTATTGTCTCTGCTAAAACTGTCATGGTTCACGTTAGTCATTTAAGAGATAAAATTGAAGAAGCAACTGGTGGTGAAAAAGTCATTCAAACCGTTTGGGGAGTGGGCTATAAAATTGACGCAAGATAGTAAACGAGCAACTGAAAAACGCCGTCGGATCAATTTGACTTCAAAAGAAATCAGCGAATTGTTAGCGGAAGGAATCATCACGATTATCCTTTTGCTTCTATTAAATGTTTCTATTCTGGTTGTTATCAGTTCGGTGATCAACAGTTCACCTTCTTTGACGAATGCGATTTGGGATTCAAAGAATATTTTTGCAGAACGATTGAACACTGATTTGTTCTGGAACGGCCGGAATTTTATTATTCCCTTTTTCTTTCTATTAGATATTGGTGTTTTGTATTGGCGCTTGATTCGAAGATATCGCCAAATGCAATTGCGGCATATCATCAGCGAACTTCACTACATCGCAAACGGAAATTATGATCATCGTATCCCTTTTGAACTGAGTGGTGACTTAAGCCGAGTGGTAACAAGTATCAATGGATTGGTGGATAGTACCGTAGCAGCGATTGAAGACGAACGTAAAATCGAAAAATCAAAAGATGAATTGATCACGAATGTCAGTCATGATATCCGTACCCCACTCACGTCCATCATTGGATACCTAGGACTGATAGAAGATGGCCAGTATCACTCAGAAGAAGATCTTTTAAAGTATACGCATACTGCTTATATCAAAGCAAAGCAGATGAAATCTTTAGTGGACGACTTATTTGAATACACTAAGGTACGCCAGCCTGCTGTCCCGGTGAATTTTTCTGCCTTTGACATGATCCAGTTGATCGAACAGTTAGCAGCTGATTTTGAGTTGGAAGCTTCTAAAAAAAATATCCAAATACTTGTTCAATCAAAAGTAGACTCCCTTATCATGGATGGCGATACCGAAAAACTTGTACGTGTCTTCAATAATCTTTTGACGAATGCGTTGAAATACGGAAAAGGAGCAACGAAGATCGTAATCGAAGTAGAACGTATCGGTTCAGAAGTTGTTGCAACAGTCAAAAATAACGGAGCAATGATCCCACAACAGGCAATCGATAATCTATTCGACCGTTTTTATCGTGTAGAAGAATCTCGTTCACAAGCAACTGGAGGAACTGGACTTGGTTTAGCAATCGCTCAAAGCATTGTGGCTTTGCACGGCGGATACATTTATGCAAAATCAGATAAGCAATGGACTTCTTTCATCATGCACCTTCCAATCAAGAAAAATGAAAAATTACCTATTGATACACAGGAAGTTATTGACGAAAGCTGAAATATTCGCTATTCTTATTACAATTATTAGAATAAATGAAAAACACAGAACCCAGTACACTTTATTCTTTTTCAGAGAGCTGATGGCAGGTGTAAATCAGCAAAGGATAATTTGGAAGTTCCAGTTCGTTTACGTGCCCTTTCGAAATAAGAAAGGTCGGTTCAACAGCCGTTATGTGTTCAACAAGTGCAGCTGACGCTGAACTTGGGTGGTACCGCGAATTTCAGACTGATTCGTCCCAAGAATAATGGGATGGATCAGTCTTTTTTTATTTTCAAAAAGGAGGAAATCATATGTTAGATGTAAAAATGATGCGACAAAATATTGAAGAAGTACAAGAAAAATTGATGACTCGGGGCGTAAAAAAAGAAACATTAGCTGAATTCATGGAACTAGATGAAAATCGTCGTAAGCTACTAGTCAAAAGTGAAGAATTAAAAAAATATCGAAATGATGTTTCTGCTGAGATCGCCCAATTGAAGCGTGCAAAAGAAGATGCTTCTGCTAAAATCGCTGAAATGAAAGAAGTCGGTGGCAACATCAAAGCATTGGATACTGAAATTGCTGAAGTGGATGAAAAGTTGAAACAAATTGCAACTACTTTGCCAAACCTTCCCCATGATTCTGTGCCAGTTGGAACAGATGAAGAGGACAATGTAGAAATCCGTCGTTGGAGCGAACCACGTACATTTGCTTTTGAACCAAAACCACACTGGGAAATTGCAGAAAATCTTGATATTTTAGATTTTGAACGTGGCGCAAAAGTAGCCGGTAGCCGTTTTGTCTATTACAAAGGATTAGGTGCTCGATTAGAACGTGCAGTCTACAACTTCATGCTTGATCAGCATATTTACGAACACGGCTATACTGAAATGATCACTCCTTATATCGTCAACAGTAAAGCGATGTTTGGTACGGGACAATTTCCAAAATTCAAAGAAGATGTTTTCCAATTGGAGAATACTGATCTAACGTTAATCCCAACAGCTGAAGTACCATTAACTAACTATTATAATGATGAAATTTTAGATGGTGCAGATTTACCTATTTATTTCACTGCACTAAGCCCTGCTTTTCGTTCTGAAGCCGGAAGTGCTGGTCGGGATACACGAGGACTGATTCGTCTTCACCAATTCAATAAAGTAGAAATGGTCAAATTTTCGGATGCAGAGCATTCTTACGAAGAATTGGAAAAAATGACAGCTGATGCAGAAGATATCTTGAAAAAATTGCATTTGCCTTATCGTGTGATGGCCTTATCAACTGGAGACATGGGCTTTTCTGCAGCTAAAACTTATGACTTAGAAGTATGGATTCCTGCACAAGATACTTATCGTGAAATCAGTTCTTGTTCTAACTGTGAAGATTTCCAAGCACGCCGAGCAATGATCCGTTATCGCGATAATGATGGAAAAATCCACTATGCTCATACTCTGAATGGTTCAGGACTTGCAGTTGGCCGTACAGTAGCTGCCATTTTGGAAAATTACCAAAATGAAGATGGTTCTGTCACAGTTCCAGAAGCGCTCGTTCCTTATATGGGGAATCTGAAAGTTATTAAATAAAGAGGTTGTGAAAAAGCCGCTTAGTTTCGAGTATTAAGAAAAATTTTGTGAAAATGGCTTTCCACATTTTTGCATAAATTGGACTTAATACCGAGAAACTGGCTTTTGAACACCATTTATCGAGAGGTTGTGAAATCAGCGAATTAACCTGAGTATTAGAGAAAAAAATGAAAAAATAGCTCCTCATATTTTGCCGTTTTTTGAGCTAATACCGAGGGTTAGTTGATTGAACACCATTTATCGAGAGGTTGTGAAATCAGCGTCCTGGCCTGAGTATTAGAGAAAAAAATGGAAAAATAGTCCCTCATATTTTACCGTTTGTTGAGCTAATACCGAGGGTCAGCTGATTGAACACCGTTTAGTGGAGAGGTCGTAAGCCTCCCCCCAGCTCCGAGTTACAAGGAACAAATTCAAAAAACAGCTCTTCATATTTTATGAATATTGTACTTGTGATTCGGAGATGGCAAGGGAACACTGTTTATTCAAAAAGAGGCTGGGACAGAAGCGTTTAACTCCAAGAAATAAGAAGAAATTCACGAAAATTGCTTTTCAAATTTTTGTGAATTTCTTCTTATTTCCGAAGGAGTTACTTCTGCTTCCGCCGTTTATACGTGTTTAGAGCGTGAGACAAAAGTATTCTTTACTTTTGTCCCACGCTCTTTAATGTTTTTAAGATTCAACTGAATAGTTTGGTGCTTCTTTTGTGATTTGTACATCATGAGGGTGTGATTCTTTTAATCCACTGCCGCTCATTTGGATAAATTGCGCTTCATCACGTAATTGCTGTAGATTCGCTGCCCCAACATAACCCATTCCTGAACGCAAACCGCCGATCATTTGGAAAATAATATCTGCAACACTTCCTTTATAAGCAACCCGACCTTCGATTCCTTCTGGTACTAATTTATTTGCTTCATTAACACTACCTTGGAAGTAACGGTCTTTTGAACCTTTTTCCATCGCGCCTAATGAGCCCATACCTCGGTATGTTTTGAATCGACGTCCTTGGAAGATTTCGAATTCACCTGGTGATTCATCTGTCCCTGCCAACATACTTCCTAGCATCACTGCATGTCCGCCGGCAGCTAATGCTTTGACGATGTCACCAGAATACTTGATCCCTCCGTCTGCAATAATCGCTTTGCCATATTGACGAGCAACTGATGCTGCATCATAAATAGCTGTGAGCTGAGGTACACCTACACCGGCTACCACACGTGTCGTACAAATCGATCCTGGTCCGATACCAACTTTTACGACATCTACACCTGCATCATATAAAGCTTTTGTCGCTTCAGCCGTCGCAACGTTTCCTGCAATCAATGTTGCATCTGCAAAAGTTGAACGGATTTCTTGAATTTTTCGGATCACACCTGCACTATGTCCATGAGCTGTATCGATGATGATTGCATCTGCCCCTGCTTCTAATAAAGCATTCGCACGCTCAAATGTATCGCTTGTTACACCAACGGCTGCTGCTACAAGCAAACGACCATGTTCATCTTTTGCTGCATTTGGAAATTCGATCACTTTCTCGATGTCTTTGATCGTGATCAATCCGCTTAAACGACCTTCGTTATCTACGATTGGTAATTTTTCGATTTTATGTTTTTGCAAAATCTTTTCTGCATCTTTTAGAGAGGTACCTACTGGGGCAGTCACTAAGTTGTCTTTTGTCATCACATCAGCAATCGGCATGTGATAATCTGTTACAAAACGCATGTCGCGGTTTGTAATTATCCCTACCAATTTTCTGTTTTCAAGTGTTTCAACGATTGGCACACCACTGATACGATATTTGCTCATCAATTCTTCTGCGTCTGCTACAAGATGCTGTGGCGTTAAGAAGAACGGATCAATGATTACGCCACTTTCAGAACGTTTGACTTTTCTTACTTCATCCGCTTGCTGGCTGATCGTCATGTTTTTATGGATCACACCTAGTCCGCCTTGTCTTGCCATAGCAATGGCCATCTTGCTGTCGGTAACAGTATCCATACTTGCACTGATGATTGGAATATTCAACTTAATATTTTTAGCTAATTGTACGCTCATATCCACTTCGTTTGGTAACACGTGACTTTCTGCTGGTATCAATAAGACATCATCAAAAGTAAATCCTTTTTTCGTGAACTTTGTTTCCCAGTTGGACATTTTTAGTACCACTCCTCTAATTTAGTTTATCTATTAAAATAATTGATTTTTTCATTTAAGTCAATGATCTACTTGGAATCAAGTTAGCTTTCTCATAGAATACCAATATAAAGCGTTTACATCTGTGTGTATTAAAAGAGATTGTAAAAAAGCTGTCCTGCATCAAGTAATAAGAACAGCCAATCAAAAATAGTTTTTCATATTTTTGAATTGGTTGGGCTTATTACCGCAGATGCAAGCTTTTGAACACCGTTTAAGGAAGAGGTTGTGAAATCAGCGTTTTGACCTGAGTATTAGAGAAAAAAACGGAAAAATAGTTCCTCATATTTTGCCGTTTGTTGAGCTAATGCTGAGGGTCAGCTGATTGAACACCGTTTATCGTAAAAAGGGACTGTGACAAGACTTTTGTCACAGCCCCTTACTATTATTTAACTATGGATAAACAAAATGAGGTTCTTTACTACCCCTAGATATTTAGCAAAATAGCTGATCTTTTTGCTAGTTTATCTTCTTGGGACGGATAAACTTCCAATAATCCCGTATTTTTTCTTCAAGTAGTAACGGATTGCTAAAGCAGCTGCCCCGATAATGATAACTACTACTGGATCTAATACTGGATTGATAACTGGCGGCAATAGTGTTGTCGCAGAAAACAGTACGACCCAAAGAAGTGTCGTTCCACCTAGGATAAGCAATGTCTTACCCATTCCTGGTTTCTTGCTTCGATCTGCTCCGGGATATTCATATTGATAGATGTATTTGTACATCATATAAAAGACCCAGCCACCGATTGCAGAACCTAGAACGAGTGTAGAAAAGCCATAAGCTGGCGTTGTTCCACGTGAAAACAATCCGGTAATCGCAATCATGATACTTAATAGACCAAGCAACAGCAACGTATTATCTAACCACATCAATAAAGGGGTGGATGAATTTTTTACTTCTGCTGGCTTATTGATGATTGCTTCCGTTCTTTCAGAGACTGTCCCAAACAATTGACGGGCTGTTCTTCCGCCTTTTTGTTCTGCAACTAAAGTAGGCAGAATGTCATGAAGGGCTTTTACTTTTTCTTCTTCAGACAAATTCGCTGCTTCTAAAGATTTTTTCAAATCAAAAATGTACTGTTGATTTCTTTTGGTTAATTTTGTTTCTAAACTATTGTTTTCTTTTACGATTGCTCGTAATTGTTCTGGTTCCATTATCTAATAGTCCTCCTTAGCCGTTCCTTTTCTCAACGGTCGTCACAAAAGACATTCTACCATATTCTACAGCTAGTTTGATAGCCCTTTTACACATTAAAGCGGAATAACATTACGTCGCCGTCTTGTACGACATAATCTTTTCCTTCTAATCGAACACGTCCAGCTTCTTTTGCTGCATGCATGTTTCCGTAATGATCCAAGTCTTCAAAAGAGACAGTTTCTGCACGGATAAATCCGCGTTCGAAATCTGAATGGATGATTCCTGCTGCTTGTGGTGCTTTGATTCCTTTTTTGAATGTCCAAGCACGTACTTCTTGTTTCCCAGCAGTAAAGTAAGTAGCTAAGCCTAACAAATCATAAGCAGCACGGATCAACTGATCCAAACCTGATTCTTCGATTCCTAAAGCTTCTAAAAATTCCGCTTTGTCTTCTTCATCTAATTCTGCGATTTCTTCTTCTGCACGAGCACTGACCACGATCACTTCTGCATTTTCTTCTGCAGCAAAGTTGCGCACTTCTTGTACATAATGATTCGCGTCTGCATCTGCTACGTCATCTTCTGAGACATTGGCTACATAAAGAATTGGTTTTGTCGTCAATAAAAATAGTGATTTAACGATTTTTTGTTCTTCTTCAGTAAATTCGATCGTTCGGGCAGATTTTCCTTCTTCCAGTACAGGTTTGATTTTATCCAGTACAGCTAGTTCTGCCACTGCATCTTTATCTTTGGTTTTAGCAACTTTTGCTACACGAGTATAGCGTTTGTTGATAGATTCTAAGTCTGCTAACACTAGTTCCAAGTTGATCGTATCAATATCTTCTAGTGGATCAACACGTCCTTCTACGTGAGTAATATTATCATCATCAAAACAGCGAACAACGTGACAAATAGCGTCTACTTGGCGGATATGGCTTAAGAATTGATTTCCCAAACCTTCTCCTTTACTTGCGCCTTTTACGATTCCAGCAATATCTGTAAATTCAAAAGTCGTTGGAACAGTTTTTTTCGGATGTACAAGTTCTGTTAAGCGTTGCAAACGCCAGTCAGGTACTTCTACCATCCCTACGTTGGGGTCGATCGTCGCAAAGGGATAGTTTGCTGCTTCTGCTCCTGCTTTTGTGATTGCATTAAACAAAGTTGATTTTCCTACGTTGGGCAACCCAACAATTCCAGCAGTCAATGCCATAAATTTATTCACTCTTTCTCTGCATTTTTTTCAATTACTTTTTTTAATTTCTTTTCAAAATCTCGACGGGTCATCATGACGATATGTCCGCAATTCATACATCTGATTTTGATATCTGCGCCCATTCGAATGACTTCCCAGCGATTCGTCTGGCAAGCGTGAGGTTTTTTCATTTCAACGATATCGTGCAAGTCGTACATAAAAATAGCCTCCTTTTTGTTTATTCTTCATCAAATTGAATATCCAATATATCAAGAATCCTTGTCAAATCTTTTTGAGAAAGGTATTCGATCTCGATTTTTCCCTTCCCATCTTTTTCTTGAATAGCTACACTTGTACCAAATTTATCCATCAAACGATCTTCGCTTTCTCGGATATAATATGGTTTTTCCTTTGCTAGCCTTGGGATTTTTTTCTTTTCTTTTCCATCATTTTGATTTAACTCAGAAACAAGCTGTTCCAGTTGGCGGACAGTTAAATTTTCAGTTACTGCACGATTGGCTAATTTCAAAATCAATGTTTTATTTTTTAAACCTAACAGCGTACGGGCTTGTCCCATAGATAAACGCTGATCTTGTACCATTTCCTTGACAAGATCCGGTAAAGAAAGCAAGCGCAAATAATTGGCGATATAAGGTCTGCTCTTTCCTAAACGACTAGCTACTTCTGCTTGTGTTAGTTTCAGGTTTTTCATCAGCATCTCATATGCTTCTGCTTCTTCTAACGGATTCAGATCTTCTCGCTGCAAGTTTTCCAGCACTGCTACTTGCATCATCGCTTCTTCGTCAAAGTCTCTAACGATAGCAGGGATCGTTTCTTTTTCAGCTAGTTTGGACGCTCGAAAACGTCGCTCCCCTGCAATAATCTCATATCCTTTTACTGCGGAACGGCGTACGATGATGGGTTGAAAGACGCCTGATTGTTCAATAGAATTAGCTAGTTCCTGCAAAGATACTTCTTCAAATGTTTTACGGGGCTGATACGGATTTGGTCGCAGCTCATTCAATGGTAGCTGGACAACGGTATCATCTTTTACATCCACCGTCTCTAAGTTTTCTAAATCTTGAAACAGTGCATCGATTCCTCGGCCTAATCCTTTACTTTTCTTCACGACTTACCACTTCCTTTGCCAATGCTTGGTAGACTTCAGCTCCTCGAGAACGTGGATCGTAGTCGATGATCGGTTTTCCATGACTAGGTGCTTCTGACAAACGAATATTTCTTGGAATGATCGTTTCGTAAACTTTTTCGCGGAAGTATTTACGTACTTCTTCTACGACTTCATTTCCCAGATTTGTTCGTGCATCATACATTGTCAGTAAGACTCCCTCGATCTCTAATTCTGGATTAAAGTGTTTTTGAACTAAACGAACCGTATTCAGTAATTGGCTTAATCCTTCCAATGCGTAATACTCACACTGAACAGGTATCAAAATCGAATCACTTGCTGTAAATGAATTGATTGTCAGATGGCCAAGAGAAGGCGGGCAATCGATCAAAATATAATCATACTGACTGCTTACTTCTGCTAAAGATCCTTTTAATCTTGATTCTCTTGCCATCATTGACGTCAATTCGATCTCTGCTCCTGCTAATTGGAGAGTCGCAGGCACAATACTCAAATTTTCGTGTTCAGTGATCAAAGTTGCCTCATCAATTGGCAATTCATTGACTAGAACATCATAGATGTCTCTTGTCACATCAGGTTTTCTGATCCCGACACCACTGGTAGCATTTCCTTGCGCATCCATATCCACTAGCAATACTTTTTTACCAAGGCTAGCAAGACAAGCACCTAGATTCACCGTCGTCGTTGTTTTGCCGACGCCACCTTTTTGGTTCGCAACAGATATTATTTGTGCCATCTCTTCTCCTCCTATTTGATTGGCTGCTTATTAGGCAGTCCGGGCTTTCTTGGGTATTTCTTTGGGGTTGGTTTCTTTTTTTGAATAACGATGATATGCCGTTGATCAGAGACATTCGGCAAGGTAACCGCCTCTTCTTTGAGGAATTTACCACCTAATAAAGCAATCGCTTGTTTTGCTTCTGTCAATTCCTCTTCACTTTTTGCTGCTTTCAATGCATAAAAATAGCCTTCTTGTTTAGCCAAGGGCAAACACAATTCCGCTAACACATTCAAACGAGCAACCGCACGAGCAGTGACAAGGTCAAATGATGCACGAAAGTGAGGATTTTGCCCAAATGTTTCTGCCCGGTCATGATATAAGGAAGCATCGATTCCTAATAATCGGGTTAACTCAGATAAGAAGGTTATTCGTTTATTCAGAGAATCAACGATCGTTATCTGCAGTTCTGGAAAGGCAATTTTTAAAGGTATGCTAGGAAACCCTGCCCCCGAACCGACATCGCATAAAGATAAAGGCTGCGTAAAGTCTACTTCAAATGCTAATGTAAGTGAATCGTAAAAATGCTTCAGATATACGTCTTTTTCATCCGTAATAGCTGTAAGGTTCATCTTTTCGTTCCATTCGACTAATGTCCGATAATAAATAGCGAATTGATTCATTTGATGATCGGTAAGCTCTATCCCTTTTTCTGCCAAGGATTGGCGAAATTCTTCTGGTATCATAAATATTCCTTTCATTGTGAAACAGCAATTGTTTCACAGATTCTCTCCCTACTTTAACGCAAAATCCCTAGACATGCAATCCTTCCATATGGATTCTTAAAAATTTGAAAAGTAAGAAAAGCCGATAGACTTTTTCTTTCTAGTATGACTCATAAAATATACACAGAAGAGAGAACTAGCTTTGAGCAATTTCTGCAAAAACTAGTTCTCTCTTCTATTTATTATCACGTATTACGCTGGTTCACTGACTTTCGCAATCTTCCCTTGTTCGATATAGACCATTAGGATACTTAGGTCTGCAGGGTTTACGCCACTGATTCGGCTAGCTTGGGCAATTGTTTCTGGTTGGATTTTCTGCAATTTTTGTTTTGCTTCTGTTGCTAATCCGTTGATTGCTGCGTAGTCGATGTTTTCTGGAATCTTTTTCGCTTCCATGCGTTTTAATTTTTCTACTTTTTCCATGGCTTTTTTGATGTAGCCTTCATATTTGATTTGGATTTCTACTTGTTCGATTTCTTTTCGTGTCAATTCTTCATTTTCTGGAATAAACCGTAGAAGATCTGCATAAGTAATCTCAGGACGTCTTAAAAAGTCGCTTGCTAGTACACCATCTTTTAATGGTGCCGCATTAATCGTTGCTAAAAAGTCTTGGACTTCTTCTGTTGGTTTGATTCGTACATTCATCAAACGTTTGATTTCTTGTTCAACTGCTTCTTTTTTCTTCAAATAATTCTTGTATTGATCTTCTTTTACTAAGCCTACACGGTGACCCATTTCTGTTAATCGCAAATCTGCATTATCATGACGTAAAAGCAGACGGTATTCAGCACGTGAAGTCAGCAAACGATAAGGTTCGTTCGTTCCTTTTGTTACCAAATCATCGATCATGACACCGATGTAACCGTCACTTCGTTTGATCACTAAAGGTTCTTTTCCCTGAACTTTCAAAGCTGCATTGATACCGGCAATCAGCCCTTGTCCAGCCGCTTCTTCATAACCGCTTGTACCATTTGTTTGTCCAGCTGTATAAAGATTTTCAACGACTTTAGTTTCTAATGTCGGACGGAGCTGGTGTGGCTCTACTACGTCATATTCGATAGCATATCCTGTACGCATCATTTCTACTTTTTCTAATCCAGCAATAGAATGAAGCATGTTGACTTGAACATCCTCTGGTAAAGAAGTAGATAAACCTTGAACATAGACTTCTTCCGTATTTAAGCCTTCTGGTTCCAAAAATAATTGATGACGTGGTTTGTCTGCAAAACGCACGATCTTATCTTCGATGGATGGGCAATAGCGAGCGCCTACCCCTTCAACGATCCCTGTAAACATTGGGGCACGATGTAAGTTGTCTCGAATAATTTGGTGAGTCGTCTCACCTGTATAGGTCAGCCAGCAAGATTCCTGATCTAGTTTATAGGCACTATCTGGTGTGCTGAAGCTAAAATGATTCGGCTCTTTGTCACCAGGTTGCTCTTCTGTAACAGAATAGTCGATCGTACTTGATTTTACTCGAGGCGGTGTTCCTGTTTTGAACCGTTCGATAGCAAAGCCAAGTTCTTTTAGATGATTCGCTAGTCCAATAGAAGGTTGAGAGTTATTCGGACCTGATGAATATTTCAATTCACCGATAATGATTTCTCCGCGAAGTGCTGTTCCGGCTGTAATAACAACTGCTTTGGCCCGGTAGCTCGCTCCTGTGGAAGTCACTACTCCATGACAAACACCATCTTCGACGATCAGTTCTTCGACGATTCCTTGTCTTAGCGTCAAATTTGGTTCTTTTTCGATCGTATGTTTCATTTCTGTTGAATAAGCATGTTTGTCTGCTTGTGCTCGCAATGCTCGGACAGCTGGGCCTTTTCCTGTGTTCAACATACGCATTTGGATATAGGTTTTATCGATATTCTTACCCATTTCTCCGCCTAACGCATCGATTTCTCGAACGACAACGCCTTTAGCTGGTCCGCCTACAGAAGGATTACATGGCATGAATGCTACCATGTCCAAATTTATTGTCAGTAATAGTGTTTTTGATCCCATACGTGCAGCAGCAAGTGCAGCTTCTGAACCGGCGTGTCCTGCGCCAACAACGATCACGTCATACGCATCTGCTTCATAATGTTCCAATCGTTTGTTCCTCCTTTTATTTTCCTAAACAAAATTGACTGAATAATTGAGTGATTAGCTCATCTTGTACACTGTCGCCGACAACTTCTCCTAGATAGTCCCAGCAACGCGTCATATCTATTTGAACGAGATCCACAGGCATTCCTGCATCAATACCTGCAATGACTTCTTCAAGTGAGAGGGAAGCTTTTTCTAACAACGCGATATGGCGGGTATTAGAAACATAAGTAGCGTCTCTTTCTCCTGTTTCTCCGCTGAAGAATAAATCAGAAATAGCTGATTCCAAACGATCTAGTCCGTCGTTTTTAGCTACGGAAATTGAAAAAACTGGTTCATTTTCGATCAATTTCTTCAATTTTTCTTGTTCCAGCTGTGCTGGTAAATCTGTTTTATTTAGAAGAATGATCCGTTTCAATCCACTTGTCGCTTCCAATAATTGTTCATCTTCTGCTGTCAGTGGTTCGCTTTGGTTTAGAACAAGTAAGATCAAGTCTGCTTCTGCTAATGCTTTTCGGCTTCTTTCGACCCCGATCCGTTCCACCACATCTTCTGTTTCCCGAATTCCAGCTGTATCGATTAGCTTGAGCGGTACCCCCCGAACATTGACATACTCTTCGATTACATCTCGAGTCGTTCCTGCAATATCCGTAACGATTGCTTTTTCTTCTCTTAACAAATGGTTTAACAAACTTGATTTGCCGACATTTGGCCGGCCGATGATTGCCGTACTTAACCCTTCCCGCAGAACCTTCCCTTGCTTGGATGTAGCAAGTAGCGCTTGGATTCTTTGTTGGATCATCTGCGCTTTTTCAAGCAATAACTTCGTAGTCAATTCTTCGACATCATCATATTCTGGATAATCAATATTTACTTCTACTTGTGCTAATGTCTCTAAAATCTCTTGTCTCAATGAGCGGATCAAAGCAGACAGATTGCCGTCTAACTGATTAAGAGCTAGTCCCATTGCTTTGTCTGTTTTTGCCCGAATCAAATCCATCACAGCTTCTGCCTGTGAAAGGTCAACACGACCATTCAAGAATGCTCGTTTTGTGAATTCGCCTGGCTCAGCTAATCTTGCACCTTCTCTTAACAATAGCTGCAAAATTTGATTGACTACAACGATCCCACCGTGACAATTGATTTCTACTACATCTTCCCGCGTAAATGTCTTTGGTGCTCTCATCACGGAGACCATGACTTCATCGACAAGCTGATTGCTCTTGGGATCAACGACATGTCCATAATGGATCGTATGACTTGGTACTTCTGATAATCGTTTGTTTCCGGATTGATAAACTTTATCTGCTAGTTGCACAGCTTGATCGCCACTTAAACGAACGATACTGATTGCACCTTCTCCAGGTGGGGTAGAAATTGCCGCAATCGTATCAAATTCTAAAGTAATTTCAGCCATTTTTTCACTTCCTTTTTCATTTTGCGCACAAAAAAAGTGCCCACTCCACCCTTTATGCACAATAAACGGTGAACTTCGCACTTTGACTGCTTGTTCTTGATTAAATTCTGGTCATAGATTATCACACTTGCTATAAGGAATCAAGTGTTTAAAACAAGTTAGATGAAGTTGAGCCTGTTCTGCTTCCATTACCTTATATTTGATTGTCCTTGGATGTCTCTTTGCGTTCTTTGGTTTATTCGAAGAGAAGATACTGTATAAACAAGGCTTTATCTTTCTTAAAAAAAACGGTACACTAAATGGTAGCGCTATCTAAACTATACACTTTTGAAAGGAGAAAATATGTGAGCCCGTTCAGATCTGCTGCATTGGAAGAAGAAAGTGACCCTCGGATCAACGATGTCGTTTTATCTACAGGGAATATCAACCAGAAATATATCGTCCGCGATATCATTTTTGTTGTGGAATGCTTAGAAGCTGATTTGTTTGACCCATCTTTTCCCAAAGATGACCTTTTCTTAACAACGAAGAGGAAATTAAAGACGAAGGTACTTGAATATGGTGCGAATGCAGTAATCAACTGTCATTTTGAGTATCAGCAAAAAAAACGCGACGGAAAGTATTTTCTGGAACTTTTTGCTTATGGAACAGTGATCCAATTTATCCAAACAACGATTGGTTAAATGAAACAGACAAAAAAAGCGGATCAAAACTGAAGACAGTTTCGATCCGCTTTTTTCTATCAAAGTTAGTGACTACTTCATCGTATACTCTGATAAGAATGATTTCTAGTAAAATATACTTGGTTTGAAAAACTTTGTCAACGTGATTTATTCAAAAAGTAATGGAATCAATAATATTTTTTAGCAGGTTCTACTACTAAATAACGATAAGGTTCCTCACCTTCCGAATGTGTTTTTACATGTTCATCTTTGCTTAGTGCAGCATGGATTTGTTTACGTTCAAATGCAGGCATTGGTTCTAAGAAAACAGGCTGCCCTGTCCGTTTTACTTTTTCAGCCGTGCGATCAGCTAAACGCTGAATGATCTCTTGGCGCTTTTCACGGTAATTGCCTACATTGACTACTACAGACAGCTTATTTCTTGCTAAACGATGGATGAAGACTTGTGCCAGATATTGCAATGCATTCAGTGTTTTTCCATGTTTCCCAATCAGTATGCCTTGCTTTTGTGTTTCTAAATGGAAAACAACCATATTATTTGATTCTCTTTCCATTTTGACAAGAGCTGGAGCATCAAGCTGTTTTGAAATTTCAGTAAGATAAACTGCCAATTCCGTTAAAGCTGCTTCATCACCTAGCTCACTTACTTCTTCTGTTTTTTCTTCAAGAATCGTTTCGTTGACTACCTCGATCTCAGCTGTTGGTTCTTCTTCCAAAATTTCTTCTACAGTCTGTTCTACTGTTTCAGAAACTTTTTCGCTGATACTTGGCTGGATCGAAAGCCGTGCATTCTTTCGACCCATTCCTAGGAAACCTTTTTTTCCTTCTTCCAGTATTTCGATTTCGACTTGGTCTTTGGCCAAACCCAAATCAGCCAGACCTAGTTGGACAGCTTCGTCTATTGTTGCAGCTTCATAAATCGGCATTAGCATTACCTCCCCTATTATTTCCGTTTTTTCTTAGGATTCATTGCTTTCTTAAGAGCACGTTCTCTTTCGCGGATTCTCCGTGCTTCTTCTTCACGCTCTTTTCGAATTTTGAAAGGGTTGTTGATCAGCAGCGTTTGTACAACTTGGAAGGCATTGGAAACTACCCAGTATAATGAAAGACCGCTGGCTAAATTGACACCCATCACTAAAATCATCACAGGCATCACGAAATTCATGATCTTCATTGATGCATTCGATTCAATTTGACTCATGCTAGATAAATACGTACTTGCAAAAGTAAAGATTGCTGCTAAAATCGGCAAAATAAATGTTGGATCCGCGTTCCCTAAGTTCAACCATAAGAAATGCCCTTGTTTCAACTCTGGTACACGTGAAATAGATTGCCATAACGCCATCAAGATTGGCATTTGTACTAATAAAGGAAGACAACCAGCATATGGATTGACGCCATTTTCTGCATATAAACGCTGCTGCTCTTCTCTTAACTTACTTTGTGTTTCCGGATCTCTTGAACTATATTGTTGCTGCAGTGCTTTTAATTTCGGTTGTAATTCTTGCGTTTTACGCATGCTCTTTGTTTGGAAATGCATCAACGGCAATAGGATCACGCGGATGATCAGTGTAAATAAAATGATCCCTATCCCTGCATTACCAAATGACAACGCCTTGATCGCCTCAGCAAAGTAATAAACAATATAACGATCCCAAATTCCTGTACTCTGTGCGCTGACTTCCCCAGTTCCGCAACCGGATAAGACGATGACCAAACTAACGATACCGGCCATCAAAAGTAAACGTTTGTATTTCTTCACTTACTCTTTTCCTCTCTGTCGATTATTTTTGCAAGTTTTAAGACGTGGACTAAATTGGAGCGAACCTCATCATAAGTCAACCCCTTCACACTTGGTCTAGCAATCACAATAAAATCCAACTCCGGATCAATCTCTTCTTTTATAGAATAAACTGCTGCTCGGATTTTTCGTTTGACTTCATTGCGGTTTACCGCGTTGCCGACCTTTTTTCCTACAGATAAACCAACTCGAAAATGAGGCTGTCCCGGTTTTTCCAAACGGTAAACGACGAATTTGCGGTTAGCAAAAGAATCTCCCGTATGGAACACGGCTTGAAACTCTCGTTCTTTTTTTACTCGATACGCTTTTCTCATTAGTTTTCTTTCCTTTTCTATCTCTCACTTACGCTCATAATCATACCATAATTACGATTGTCCTTTCATCATTTCCCTAAAAAAGAGTATAAAAAAAACCACTGAAACCCCAGTGGCCTAAGCTGAAAGAACTTTTCTTCCTTTGCGACGACGGCTAGCTAACACACGACGTCCATTTTTAGTACTCATACGTTTACGGAATCCGTGAACTTTTTGACGTTTACGTTTATTTGGTTGGTATGTTCTTTTCATATATTCCACCTCCAAAATGTTCTTATCTATTTTATAAACACAGACATACTTTGATAGTATAACGACAAAGTAGTGATTTTGTCAATATAAAATAGAAGATCGATTGTTAAAACTTATCCACAAGATTATTTTTTTCTATGGGAATCCTATGTGGAAAAAGTTATGCACAGGGATTATCCACAGATAATAAATGGCTGGTTTTACACAGAAAACACACGTGTAAAAAAAGTAATCCACAATCAGGTGATTTCCTGTGTATTCCGTCTCCTAACTATTGGTATATCTATATTTTTTATCCACAGACGCAAGAGTAAATCTATTGATTTTTACGAGTTTTCCACCTGTGCATTAGTGGTGTGGAAAACTTTTTTTGACAACTGTGTTTTTCTCTTTTTTCTTTTTGTCGATTGTGTGGATAATTGTAAATTAAAAAATTTTTTTCTTCGGTTTCTGTGGAAAACTATTGAAAAAAATGCTAAATTAGTACTAGTTATTCACTTTTTAATGAAGGAGGAGGCCTTATATGGTATCCCTCGATGCTTTATGGAATGAATTAAAAGCAACATACCAAAAGGATTTATCGCCTGCTAGCTATAATACATGGATCGAAACAGCGAACCCTCGAACCCTTGATCAAAACCAGCTCGTTGTTGAGGTTCCTAGCAAGATTCATAAAGAATATTGGGAAAAAAACCTGGCGACAAAAATCGTTGAAGTCGGTTATATGTTATCAGGAAATGAGATTATCCCTCGCTTTATTACTGGCGAAGAAGCAGAGCAAGAAGAAGTTATAGAAGAAAAAAATCCAAAAGTTGTGGCACCTAGTCCGCTAAAAAAAGCCATGCTGAACCCTAAATATACCTTTGATACGTTTGTCATTGGTAAAGGAAACCAGATGGCTCATGCAGCAGCGCTCGTTGTAGCAGAAGATCCAGGTTCTATTTATAACCCGCTCTTCTTTTATGGAGGCGTGGGACTTGGTAAGACTCACTTGATGCATGCAATTGGTCATCAAATGCTGCAAAGTCAGCCTAATGCCAAAGTAAAATATGTAAGCAGTGAAACTTTTGCTAATGATTTCATCAATTCGATCCAAAACAAAACAGCAGAAGAGTTCCGTCAAGAATATCGAAATGTTGATTTACTGCTAGTGGATGACATTCAATTTTTTGCAGAAAAAGAAGCTACGCAAGAAGAGTTTTTCCATACTTTCAATGCCTTGTACAATGAAGGGAAACAAATCGTACTAACCAGTGATCGGTTGCCAAACGAGATTCCGAAACTGCAAGAACGCCTCGTTTCTCGCTTTGCATGGGGGCTGTCTGTTGATATTACACCGCCGGATCTTGAAACAAGAACAGCGATTTTACGTAAAAAAGCGGCGGCTGAACGTCTAGAGATCCCAGATGACACACTAAGCTACATCGCAGGACAAATTGATTCTAACATTCGTGAATTAGAAGGTGCGCTTGTTCGAGTGCAAGCTTTTGCTGCGATGAATAGTGAAGATATTTCGACTAGTCTAGCTGCAGACGCACTGAAAACGTTAAAATCAGGAAAAGGACATCCTCAATTGTCAATCCTGCAGATCCAAGAAGAAGTGGCAAAGTATTATCACATCCAATTGAAAGATCTCAAAGGAAAGAAACGCGTCAAATCTATTGTTGTTCCTAGACAAATCGCTATGTATTTGGCACGTGAGCTCACAGATAATTCTTTACCGAAAATCGGAGCTGAATTCGGTGGCAAGGATCATACAACGGTTATCCATGCTCATGAAAAAATCCAGCAGCTGATGGATTCTAGTGTCAGTATGCAAAATGAAGTATCAGAAATCAAAAACTTTTTACTAAATTAATTTGTCGATTCTATCAACTGAAAATAGCATGTGGATAAAAGAAAAAAACGTTCAAAAGTTATGCACACTTTTTCCACAGCTGTTTTTTCGTTTCTCTCTTACGTTTTTTGAGTTTTCCACAGAATCAACATGCCCTATTACTTTTATTATTCTTTTTAACTAATAATAAATAAACAAACATTCAAAGGAGATACATCATGAAAGTTACTTTAAACCGAGCTAGCTTTATGCAGGAATTGCAAACTGTTCAACGAGCTATTTCAAGCAAAACCACGATCCCTATTTTGACAGGTGTAAAAATCACACTGACACAAGAAGGTTTGACTTTGACGGGGAGCAACGCTGATATATCAATTGAAACTTTTTTGTCTGTTGAAAACGAAAAAGCAAATATGCAAATCGAATCTACTGGTTCCATTGTTTTACAAGCACGTTTCTTTAGCGAAATCATTCGGAGACTTCCTGAAGAAACATTTACTTTAGAAGTTTTAGAAAATAAACAAGTAGCGATTACTTCTGGAAAAGCGAATTTTATCGTAAATGGATTAGATGCAGATAACTATCCTCATCTTCCTGTTGTCGAAAGCCATAACCAGATGAAATTACCTGTACACGTATTGACTAAACTAATCAACGAAACAGTTTTTGCTGTCTCACAACATGAGAGTCGTCCAATCTTGACAGGTGTGCATTTCATTTTATCTGATAATTCTTTATTGGCTGTAGCTACTGATTCTCACCGTCTAAGTCAACGCGTGATTCCAGTAGAACAAGCGGCTGATCATTTTGATATTGTTATTCCTGGAAAAAGTTTGATCGAATTATCTCGCTCATTAACAAATGAAGAAGAAATCGTCGAAATCAGCATTATGGAAAACCAAGTGTTGTTCAAAACAGAAACGATGTATTTCTATTCCCGTTTGCTAGAAGGAAACTATCCTGATACCAATCGTTTGATTCCTTCAAGTTTTAATACAGAGGTTGAATTTTCTGTTCCTAGCTTTTTAGCGGCGATCGAACGGGCTTCTTTACTTTCTCATGAAGGCCGTAACAACATCGTTCGTTTATCTATTCGTCCAGATGCGGTTGTTTTATACGGAAATTCGCCAGAAATCGGGAAAGTAGAAGAAAGCTTGAGTTATACAGCAAGCAGTGGCGATCCATTAGATATTTCTTTCAATCCGGATTATATGAAAGCAGCGTTGCGTGCATTTGGAGATATGAGCATCAAAGTGAAATTTATCTCTGCTATTCGTCCATTTACATTGGAACCAACGGAAGATGGCGTTCAATTTATTCAGCTGATTACTCCTGTACGTACAAATTAACAATGATTTTCATTGTTCTTGAAAATTTAATTGAAAAGAAATAGAAAAAATAAAATTTTAAACAGAAGGCCCTAAAATCTCTTTTAAGGCTTTCTGTTTATTTTTGTTTAAATCACCTTTTTTAGATTAAATCGTCTTATATGGAAAAATATATGGATAAATTTGTTTTATTGCGAAAAAAAAGGTATAATAGAGTATACTTTTAATAATGAAAATGAGGGATGGGCATTGAAACAACAAGTCATTCTAAATACGGAATTCATGACGTTGGGCCAAATGTTGAAAGAAGTCACAGTTATCGGTAGTGGCGGACAAGCAAAATGGTATTTGGCAGAAAACACTGTGTTAGTCGATGGCGAACCAGAAAATCGTCGTGGACGCAAACTTTATCCCGGCATGATGGTTGAAGTTCCAGAAGTAGGAACTTTTTTTATGGTAAAAAAAGGAAACGACGATAATGAGGCTGAATAAGCTGTATTTAAAAAATTATCGAAATTACGAAGAGCTGAACATCGAATTTTCCAAGAACCTCGTCATCTTTTTAGGAGAAAATGCGCAAGGAAAAACGAATCTTTTGGAAAGTATCTACGTATTAGCTATGACGCGAAGTCATCGGACAAGTAGTGAGCAGGAATTGATTGGCTGGACTGACGATCAGGCGATGATTCAAGGAGAGATCACAAAAGGTTCATCCACTCTTCCATTAGAAATCTTATTATCTAAAAAAGGCCGAAAAACCAAGATCAACCATATCGAACAAAAAAAGTTAAGTACTTACGTGGGACAAATGAATGTCATTTTATTTGCACCAGAAGATCTTTCTTTAGTAAAAGGCAGCCCGCAGATCAGGCGGAAGTTTTTAGATATGGAATTAGGCCAGATCAATCCAATCTATCTTTATGATCTTGTCCAATACCAAGCAATTTTGAAACAAAGAAACCAGTATTTAAAGCAATTGAATGAAAAAAAACAAACTGATTTGCTTTATTTGGATATTTTGTCCGAACAACTAGCAGCGTTTGGCAGCAAAGTATTGAAAGCAAGAGCACAGTTCGTCAAGCGATTGGAGTTTTGGGCTAATTCTTTGCATCAGCAAATCACCCATCAAAAAGAGCAGCTGGAAATCGAGTATCTCACCGCAGTCGATTCTTTAGAAACACATACGCAAGAGCAAATCCAAGAACAATTTCTCGCACTTTTGAACCAAAATAAAAAGAAAGACCTTTTTCGGGGAACAACGACAGTTGGTCCTCATCGTGACGATCTTTCCTTTTTTATTAATCAGAAAAATGTGCAGACTTATGGATCGCAAGGACAGCAAAGAACAACTGCACTAAGTGTCAAATTAGCAGAAATCGATTTGATTAAAGAAGAGACAGGGGAATATCCAATCCTTTTGTTAGATGATGTGATGAGCGAGCTGGATGATAATCGTCAACTCCATCTGCTAGAAACAATCGAAGGAAAAGTTCAAACGTTCTTAACAACAACGACACTTGACCATGTAAAAAATAAAATGACTGTTGAACCTGAGATTTTTTATGTTCAACAAGGGAAACTAAAAGGAGAAGAAACTGAATGACAGAAGAAAGAAGTTTAGTAGAACGCGCTAAAGAGTATGATGCCAGTCAGATTCAAGTACTTGAAGGACTTGAAGCCGTTCGTAAACGACCTGGCATGTATATCGGTTCGACTAGTTCTGAGGGTCTGCATCACCTTGTTTGGGAAATTGTCGATAATTCGATCGATGAAGTATTAGCAGGTTTTGCAACGAAAATCCATGTGATTATTGAAAAAGACAACAGTATCACCGTTATTGACGACGGTCGGGGGATACCTGTAGATATCCAGGCAAAAACTGGACGTCCTGCAGTTGAAACGGTCTTTACTGTTTTACATGCTGGAGGAAAATTCGGCGGTGGTGGGTACAAAGTTTCTGGTGGACTTCACGGAGTAGGATCTTCTGTTGTTAACGCGCTTTCTACACAGCTTGATGTCAAAGTATACAAAGAAGGAAATGTGTACTATCAAGAATATCGTCGTGGAGCTGTAGTGGACGACTTAAAGATTATCGAACAAACGGATCGCCATGGAACAACGGTTCACTTTACGCCAGACCCTGAAATTTTTACAGAGACAACTGAGTTTGATTTTTCAAAATTGGCTACCCGGATCCGTGAACTTGCTTTCTTGAACCGCGGGATGCGTATATCGATTGAAGACAAACGAGAAGAAGAACCAGTCATCAATGAATACCATTATGACGGCGGGATCAAAAGTTATGTCGAATACTTGAATGCAAACAAAACCGTGATTTTTCCAGAACCTGTATATTTGGAAGGTGAACAGCAAGATATCGCAGTTGAAGTCTCTATGCAATATACAGACGGCTACCATTCCAATATCATGAGTTTTGCCAACAATATCCATACGTATGAAGGCGGAACACATGAATCAGGATTCAAGACTGCTTTAACTCGTGTGATAAATGATTATGCCCGAAAACAAAAGCTGATGAAAGAAAATGACGACAACTTGACCGGTGAAGACGTGCGAGAAGGATTGACAGCTGTTATTTCTATCAAGCATCCTGACCCTCAATTCGAAGGACAAACAAAAACAAAATTGGGCAATTCCGAAGTACGGACAGTCACTGATCGGTTATTTAGCGAACATTTCATGAAATTCTTGCTGGAAAACCCAAGTGTGGGCCG
The DNA here is from genome assembly GCF_003112495.1 of Enterococcus sp. H57. Classification (NCBI taxonomy): domain Bacteria; kingdom Bacillati; phylum Bacillota; class Bacilli; order Lactobacillales; family Enterococcaceae; genus Enterococcus; species Enterococcus sp. H57. The sequence continues at coordinate 11,214 of NZ_BEHC01000029.1, read as the reverse complement.
TCAAATTGTTGAAAAAGGATTACTAGCTTCCAGAGCTCGTCTAGCAGCGAAACGTGCGCGTGAAGTAACGAGACGTAAAGGTGCTTTAGAGATTAGTAATCTGCCAGGAAAATTAGCGGACTGCTCTAGCAACGATCCTGAAAAATGCGAATTGTTCATCGTCGAAGGAGATTCGGCCGGCGGATCAGCTAAGCAAGGTCGTAATCGAGAGTTTCAAGCCATCTTGCCTATTCGTGGGAAAATCTTGAATGTTGAAAAAGCAAGCATGGACAAGATCTTGGCAAATGAAGAGATCCGGTCTTTATTTACTGCTATGGGTACAGGGTTTGGAGAAGATTTTGATGTATCGAAAGCTCGCTACCACAAATTAGTTATCATGACTGATGCCGATGTCGACGGCGCGCATATCCGTACATTGCTGCTGACTCTTTTTTATCGTTACATGCGTCCTATTGTTGAAGCTGGATACGTCTATATTGCTCAGCCACCTTTATACGGGGTAAAACAAGGGAAGAATATTACGTATGTACAACCAGGAAAAAATGCAGAAGAAGAGTTGAAACAAGTCGTTGCTTCACTTCCTGCCTCACCAAAACCAAGCGTTCAGCGTTATAAAGGACTTGGAGAAATGGATGATCATCAACTATGGGAAACAACTATGGACCCAAGCAATCGGATGATGGCCCGCGTCAGTGTGGACGATGCTATTGCAGCAGATCAGATATTTGAAATGTTGATGGGGGATCGAGTAGAACCCCGTCGTGCATTCATCGAGGAAAATGCACACTATGTGAAGAACTTAGATATTTAATCATGAAGGAGGAAAAAGAATGAGTGAAGAAATCAGAGAAAACATCCATGATGTCAATCTAACCAGCGAAATGAAAGACTCCTTCATCGATTATGCGATGAGTGTTATTGTCGCACGTGCACTTCCTGATGTCAGAGATGGTCTGAAACCCGTTCACCGCCGTATTTTATACGGCATGAACGAATTAGGTGTAACACCGGATAAAGCCCATAAAAAATCTGCCAGAATCGTCGGAGATGTCATGGGTAAATACCATCCTCATGGAGACAGTGCGATCTATGAGTCAATGGTACGGATGGCGCAGCCATTCAGCTACCGTTATATGCTAGTGGATGGTCATGGAAACTTTGGTTCTGTTGACGGTGACGGTGCCGCCGCTATGCGTTATACCGAAGCACGGATGAGCAAAATCGCTACAGAAATGCTGCGTGATATCAATAAGAACACTGTTGATTTCCAAAGCAACTATGATGATACAGAAAAAGAACCAGTTGTACTACCTGCTCGCTTCCCGAATCTTTTAGTGAACGGAACAACGGGGATCGCCGTAGGTATGGCCACGAATATCCCACCTCATAACTTGTCTGAGGTAGTAGCGGCTATCGATTTGCTGATGGATAATCCTGATGTGACGACCAATGAATTGATGGAAGTATTACCTGGACCAGATTTTCCAACAGGTGGTTTGGTTATGGGAAAATCAGGAATCCGAAGAGCGTATGAAACAGGTAAGGGTTCTATTACCGTACGTGCAAAAGTTGAGATTACTGAGATGCCAAATGGTAAAGAACGGATCATCGTGACAGAATTGCCTTATATGGTCAATAAAGCAAAATTGATCGAACGGATTTCTGAACTGCACAGAGACAAGCGTATCGAAGGGATCACAGATTTGCGGGACGAATCTTCCCGTGAAGGTATGCGGATCGTCATTGACATCCGTCGTGACGCCAGCGCATCCGTTATCTTGAATAACTTATATAAATTGACATCCTTGCAAAATTCATTTGGATTCAATATGTTGGCGATCGAAAAAGGTGTGCCGAAAGTTTTGAGCTTGAAACAAATTCTTGAAAACTATATCGAACATCAGCGCGAAGTCATCACAAGACGGACAGTCTTTGAAAAAGAAAAAGCAGAAGCAAGGGCACACATTTTAGAAGGTTTGCGTATTGCTTTGGATCATATCGATGAAATAATTGCGATTATCCGCGGGTCTAAATCAGATGACGAAGCAAAAGCGACGATGATCGAACGGTTCGATTTATCCGATCGCCAGTCTCAAGCTATTTTAGATATGCGTTTACGCCGATTGACCGGTTTGGAACGGGAAAAAATCGAAAATGAATACCAAGAACTCTTAAAACTGATTGAAGATTTAACTGACATTCTGGCAAGACCAGAACGTGTTACAGAAATCATCAAGAATGAATTAGCAGACTTGAATCAACGATTTGGTGATAAACGACGCACAGAATTACTAGTCGGTGAGGTCTTAAGTCTGGAAGATGAAGATTTAATCGAAGAAGAAGAAATCGTTATTACATTGACAAACAATGGTTACATCAAACGTTTGGCAAATAATGAATTCAGAGCTCAACGAAGGGGTGGACGTGGTGTCCAAGGAATGGGTATCCACAATGACGACTTCGTCAAAAATCTGGTTTCTTGTTCTACCCATGATACATTGTTATTCTTTACGAATAACGGAAAAGTGTATCGGGCAAAAGGATACGAAATTCCAGAATACGGGCGTACAGCCAAAGGAATACCAATTATCAATTTACTAGGTATCGATTCGAGTGAAAGCATCCAGGCAATCATTGCGGTGACGGGAGAAGCAGAAGAAGGCCACTATCTCTTCTTTACGACGCGTCAAGGTACAGTAAAACGTACTTCTGTCACTGCTTTTGCTAACATCCGAAGTAATGGTCTGATCGCAATTGGTTTGAAAGAAGACGATGAGCTCGTCAATGTGCTACTGACAGATGGTCAATCTAATATCATTATTGGAACACATAACGGCTACTCTGTCACTTTCAAAGAAGAAGCAGTCCGCGATATGGGACGTACAGCTTCCGGGGTCAGAGGGATACGCCTGCGTGAGGAAGATTATGTCGTTGGGGCAGCCTTAATGAAGGAAAATCAAGAAGTATTAGTGATCACAGAAAAAGGTTACGGAAAACGGACAAAAGTATCGGAATATCCAGTGAAAGGCCGCGGAGGTAAAGGGATCAAAACGGCGAACATCACTGAAAAAAATGGTCCACTAGCTGGATTGACCACTGTTTCTGGAGATGAAGACATCATGCTGATTACAGATAAAGGTGTCATTATCCGTTTCAACGTATCGACTGTTTCTCAAACTGGACGTTCAACATTAGGCGTACGTTTGATGAAGATGGAAGCTGATACGAAAGTTGTCACGATGGCAGCAGTCGAACCAGAAGCTGCAGAACAAACAGTTGAAGAACAAGGATCAGAAGAATAACCATCAAGACTAATTGTGTAAGCTAGCAAGAATGACCGATTAAAAAATCTGGTTATTCCTGCTGGCTTTTTTGATTAGTTGAATTTCTCTTAAAATATTCGAAACTGTTCATTCTGTATTGCTTTTGACCAAAATAGAGTGTATAATCAGAGCTTGTGAGTAGTCTAATTAATTAGATAACTCTCCTTGCTCTTAGGAACCTAAGAGCCGAAAGTCCACAGGGAGGTGAATATCAATGGAAAACACGAAATATGAAATCATGTACATTATTCGTCCAAACATTGATGAAGAAGCAAAAACTGCTTTAATCGAACGTTTCGATGCAATCTTGAAAGATAACGGAGCAGAAGTTATCGAATCAAAAGATTGGGAAAAACGCCGTTTCGCTTATGAAATGAACGGTTACCGTGAAGGTATCTATCACATCGTTAAAGTATCTTCTCCATCATCAGCAAATGCTGTCAATGAATTTGACCGTCTTGCTAAAATCAACGACGATATCATTCGTCACATGATTGTTAAAGAAGAAGCTTAGTTGTTGTTTCATGTGAAACAATAGAAAACGATGAGAGGAGATGACTATTTTGATTAATAATGTTGTATTAGTTGGACGTCTGACGAAAGATCCAGATTTGCGTTACACAGCAAGTGGTACGGCAGTCGCAACATTTACTTTGGCTGTGAATCGTAATTTTACAAACCAAAGCGGCAATCGCGAGGCTGATTTTATCAACTGTGTGATTTGGCGCAAATCAGCAGAAACTTTAGCAAACTATGCTCGTAAAGGAACACTTGTAGGTGTTACTGGACGTATCCAAACTCGTTCTTATGATAATCAGCAAGGACAACGTGTATACGTGACAGAAGTAGTAGCTGACAACTTCCAATTGCTGGAAAGTCGTTCTGCATCTGAAAATCGCCAACAAAGCGGCGGATTCCAAAGTTCTGGTCAATCAGCTGGCGGATTTGGCGGAAACAATAACTCTAATCAAACATCTCAATCATCCAACGGTATGCCTGATTTCGACCGTGATACTTCTGACCCATTCGGCTCAAGTTCAACGATCGACATTTCAGACGATGATTTACCATTCTAAACGAATTTGATAGGAGGGAAATAGAATGGCACAACAAAGAAGAGGCGGACGTAAACGTCGTAAAGTAGACTACATTGCTGCTAACCATATTGAATATATCGATTATAAAGATATCGAATTACTAAAAAGATTTATTTCAGAACGCGGTAAAATCTTGCCACGTCGTGTAACTGGTACAGGCGCTAAAAACCAACGTAAAATTACTGTTGCAATCAAACGCGCTCGTATCATGGGCTTGCTACCTTTCGTTAGTGAAGACTAATAAATCCTAGGAATTGAATGACTGATCCTTTTGATCAGCTATTCAATTCCTTTTTTTCTGTAAAAATAACCTCTATTCGTTTAGTCGCTCGAATGACGAAAGTTATGGTAAAATCAAATTAGTCATATATGGGAGGAAAATTATGGAAAATAAAAACAATCATTTATCCCCGAAACCTCTCTTCCTTATCCTGTTTATATTAATCGAAGTATTGGTAGTCTTAATTTTACCATTTCGTTTTGTTAGCGCTTCGGTCATTCTATTGATGAATTTATGGGGTGTTCGCTATTGGTTGAAAATGAAACGTTGGCTTATTTTAAATAAACGTGAAAAAATCCAGCAGGCTTCGACTGTAGCTGAAACCAATCTAGCTTATGTCTCAGAAGTCATGCCTGTAGGAGTGATTGCTTATCAGCCATCAAGCCAAAAAATCGAATGGCTCAATCCATTAGCATTGAAAATCAAAGATCAAAGTGGATTAACAGAGGAAGAATTGCTAGATACTTTTTTTACTGCAAAAGAAAAAAAGAAAAACCAAGTCTATCTAGCAGATAAAACATTTCAGTTTGATATGGATACAGTAAAGGGTGTTGTTTATTTTAATGATATTACCCAAAACCAGTTGTTAAAACTCCATCAGACGAACAGTCAGCCGGTGATTGGTATTTTATCTATTGATAACTATGCAGATGCCATTGATAAATTAGATGACAAAGAGATTTCTTATTTGAACTCTTTCGTCACTACACTAGTTTCTGACTGGATGAATGAATACCATGTCTTTTTCAAAAGAATCAACGCAGAACGGTTTTTCTTCGTCGCACAGATGATCGATCTGAAAAAGATGATGGATAAAAAATTTGATTTGCTGGATCGCTTTCGAGCAGAAGCTGAAAAACAGAGCTCGCCTATCACCCTTAGTATGGGGATTGCTTATGGCTCAAGAACCCTCGATGAAATCGGTGGAGAAGCTCAGAATAATTTAGATGTTGCTTTAGTCCGTGGAGGCGACCAAGTTGTCGTGAAAGAGGTAAAAGAAGGAGCAAAACCTGTTTATTATGGGGGGAAATCTGCTAAGAATGTCAAACGCACGCGTGTTCGTTCTCGAGCGATGAGTACCGCTTTGCGTCGGATTTTTGATGAAACAGGCGATGTGTTTATCATGGGGCACAAGTTTCCGGATATGGATGCTTTAGGCTCTGCTTTTGGTGTCAGTTGTCTGGCACGCTTCAACCAGAAAAAAGCTTACATCGTTATCAACGAGAACGAGATCATTCCAGATGTAGAACGGTGTCTTGAAGAAATCCATAAGCATCCTGAATTAGAAATGCAACTAATCTCTCCAGAACGTGCCATAGAGCTGAAAAAAGAAGAGGACCTCCTCGTGATGGTGGATTACCATAAACCTTCTCTATCGATCTCTCAGGGCCTATATGAGCAATTTGATAAGATTGTGATCATTGATCACCATCGTCGTGGGGAAGAGTTTCCAAGTAAACCTCTGCTGACTTATATTGAATCTTCAGCTTCTTCAGCTTCAGAGCTAGTTTCTGAGCTGATCCAATACCAAAGCAGCAAAACAAATCGCTTAGATCGTTTTGAGGCCACATTATTGCTTGCAGGGATGGTTGTAGATACAAATAGTTTCAATGTCCGTACAACTGCACGAACTTTTGACGTTGCCAGCTATTTAAGGTCTTGTGGAGCAGACGCATCCTTAGTACAATATTTATTGAGCTCGGATTTAGCGACATACTTGGAGATCAGCAATTTGATTGCTGGAAGCGACTATGTGACTTCTGATATTGTTGTGGCGGCAGGGACAGACGAAAAAGAGTATAATAGTGTTATAGCAGCAAAAACAGCAGATACATTGCTTTCGATGATCAATATCAATGCAGCTTTTGTCATTACAAAGCGGACAGACGGCTTGATTGGGATCAGTGCCAGAAGTACCGGCACGATCAACGTCCAAATCATCATGGAATCCTTAGGTGGCGGAGGACACTTCACAAACGCAGCTACTCAACTGGAAAATACGACAGTTGAGGAAACAAAACAGAAGCTATTTGCTGCAATCAAAGAAAATATGAATCAAATATATGATAAGGAGTAATCCAAATGAAAGTAATTTTTTTACAAGATGTAAAAGGAAAAGGTAAAAAAGGGGACATCAAAGAAGTTCCAGCAGGTTATGCACAAAATTATCTAATCAAAAATAACTTGGCAAAAGAAGCAACGAAAAGCAGTATCAGTCAGTTAGCAGGACAAAAGAAAGCGCAAGAAAAACACGAAGCTGAAATCTTGGAAGAAGCTAAAAAGTTAAAAGAATTCTTGGAAAAAGAAGATACTGTAGTCGAATTGAAGGCGAAAGCAGGGGAAGACAGCCGTTTGTTTGGTTCGATCCCTTCAAAACAAATTGCTGAAGGGTTAAACAAACAATACAAAATCAAATTAGATAAACGAAAAATCGAATTAGAAAATCCGATCCGTTCACTAGGCTACACAAACGTACCTGTTAAGCTTCATCATGAGGTGACGGCTACGATCAAAGTTCATGTCGTACAAGAATAACAAATCTTGATAGCGATGTTCAGCTGGTAAGTATAACCAGAAGGAGAAAAGACAAACCGAAATTTATCTGAGAAAACAGCTGCAGCAATGAAAGCAAAAGCTGCAAATCGATTTCAGATTGATTTCGGTTTCTTTTTTGGGAACAGCAAAATAATATAAAGAAAACGAGTATAATAAAAGAGAACTATTTTTTTATTACACTTTCGGTACGAATGATGACTTTTCTCTCATTTTCTTGTAAAATGAAGCAATTGAAGACAAGGAGCGATACGTATGAATGAAGTGTGGCAGGATCGAATCCCACCGCAAAATATTGAAGCTGAACAAGCGGTTTTAGGCTCTGTTTTTCTTGACGCAGAAACGATCATTGATGCCATGGAGTACATAGAGCCAAAAGACTTTTATCGTCGCGGCCATCAAATTATTTTTGAGACAATGATCGAGTTAAATGATCGTAATGAAGCGATTGACGTGGTTACTGTCAAAGACCGGCTGGAACAAGCCAATTTGTTAGAAGATGCCGGTGGTTTAAGTTATCTCTCAGACTTGGCATTAGCAGTTCCGACAGCAGCAAATATCGTCTACTATGCGAAAATCGTTGAAGAAAAATCATTGCTGCGTACATTGATCCAGACAGCAACAGGAATCGTTACGAAAGGATTCGAGCAAGGAGAAGAAGTTCAAACAATTTTAGATGATGCCGAACGCAGTATCTTGGAGGTTTCGGAAAAAAGAAATCGAAGCGGCTTTTTATCTATTGCTGAAGTACTGAACTCCACGATTGAAAATATCGATCGACTAGCTCAAAACAATGAAGAAATCACAGGTCTACCAACTGGCTATCAAGGTCTGGATAAAATGACAGCAGGTTTCCAGCCCGAAGAACTAATCATTCTTGCTGCACGTCCAGCGGTAGGTAAAACAGCGTTCGCATTGAATATTGCTCAAAATGTAGGAACAAAAACAGATCGTTCTGTTGCGATATTCAGTTTGGAAATGGGGGCAGAATCTCTTGTAAATCGGATGCTTTGTGCAGAAGGTTCGATTGAGGCCAGCCATTTACGTACAGGTCAGCTTTCGGAAGAAGAATGGTCGAATCTGATCGTTGCGATGGGGAGTCTTTCTCGAGCAAATATTTTTATCGATGATACACCAGGGATCAAAATCTCTGAAATCCGTGCGAAATGTCGGAAACTAGCTCAAGAAAAAGGCAATCTAGGCTTGATATTGATCGATTATTTGCAGTTGATTGAAGGTAACGGTAAAGAGAACCGTCAACAAGAAGTATCAGATATCTCTCGCCAACTGAAAAAACTGGCGAAAGAGCTGAAAGTACCTGTCATTGCTCTTTCACAGTTATCTCGTGGAGTAGAACAGCGACAAGACAAACGACCAGTGCTAAGTGATATTCGTGAATCCGGATCAATTGAACAAGATGCGGACATCGTAGCCTTCTTGTATCGAGATGATTATTATGAAAGAGAAGGCGGAGATGACGATGATGGAAACGAGCCAAAAAATGACAACGTCATCGAAGTCATCATCGAGAAGAACCGAAGCGGTGCACGAGGAACAGTTGAACTACTGTTTATCAAAGAATACAATAAGTTTTCGTCGCTTTCGCCAAGAGAAGAATTTTAAAGAAGAGGTTGTGAGCCTTGAGCAATGCCGAGAGCTCTCGTAAGAAGATGCAAGGAGTAACCGCAGGAACGACTAGAGTACTTAATTTAAACAGATCTCCAAAGGGATTGTGACAAAAGTCTTGTCACAGTCCCTTTTTCCGAATAAACGGTGTTCAATCAGCTGACCCTTGGTATTAGCTCAGCAAAAGTCAAAATATGAGGAACTATTTTGACTTTTGTTTCTCTAATACTCAGGTCAAAACGCTGATCTTACAACCTCTTTTCCTTAAACGGTGTTCTCCTGCCAACTCCTCGGTCACAAGTCACAATATCATCAAACATGAGAAGCAGTTTTTTGAAATTGCTCCTTGTGACTCAGAGTTAAACGGCAGGCTCACAACCTCTTTCTTAAACGGTGTTCAAAAGCTTGCATCTGCGGTAATACGCCCAATCAAACGAAAAATATGAGAAGCTATTTTTGTTTGGCTGTTCTTATTACTTGATGCAGGACAGCTTTTTCACAACCTCTGATTCACGGTGTTCCAAAAGTAGCTTCTTCGAAAAATAAGTCGAAATTTCACAAAAATTTGAGAAGCAATTTTCATACATTCCTTCTTATTTCTTGAAGCTGACCACTTCTGTTACAACCTTTTTTTTAACAATCACTCTAAAACGATAAAAGTTCGTTTTTTAAGCGTTTTTATAAAATAAAAATAAAAATCATTCGATTTTATTTGAAATATGTATCTATTATTGATATAATGGTTCAGGATTAAATAATATAGAACGAGGTGTTCACATGTCATCTGTAGTAGTAGTAGGTACGCAATGGGGCGATGAAGGGAAAGGAAAAATCACAGACTTTCTCAGTGAAAATGCTGAAGTGATTGCACGGTACCAAGGTGGCGACAATGCAGGGCACACAATTAAGTTTAACGGTGTGACTTATAAACTGCATTTGATTCCTTCTGGGATTTTTTATAAAGACAAGATCAGTGTGATCGGAAACGGCGTTGTAGTCAATCCTAAATCATTGGTTAAAGAATTAGCTTATTTACATGAAAAAGGTGTAGAAACAAGTAATTTGCGTATTTCTGACCGCGCGCACGTAATCTTGCCTTATCATATCAAATTGGACCAATTACAAGAAGATGCTAAGGGCGAAAACAAGATTGGTACAACGATTAAAGGAATCGGACCTGCCTATATGGATAAAGCAGCTCGTGTAGGTATCCGTATTGCAGACTTATTAGATAAAGAAATTTTTGAAGAACGTCTTCGTTTGAATCTAGATGACAAAAACCGTCAATTTGTAAAAATGTTTGATTCAGAACCACTTGATTTTGACGATATTTTTGAAGAATATTATGAATACGGACAACAAATCAAACAATACGTCACAGATACTTCCGTTATCTTGAATGATGCCTTGGATGCAGGCAAACGCGTGTTGTTTGAAGGCGCACAAGGTGTAATGCTGGATATCGACCAGGGAACTTATCCTTTTGTTACTTCTTCTAACCCAGTAGCCGGTGGGGTAACAATCGGAAGCGGTGTAGGGCCTTCAAAAATCAATAAAGTTGTCGGCGTCTGCAAAGCCTATACGTCACGTGTCGGTGATGGACCATTTCCAACTGAATTATTTGATGAAACAGGAGAACAAATCCGCGAAGTAGGACGAGAATACGGTACGACAACTGGTCGTCCGCGTCGTGTAGGCTGGTTTGATTCTGTAGTTATGCGCCATTCTAAACGAGTTTCAGGTATTACCAACCTATCTTTAAACTCGATCGATGTATTAAGTGGATTGGAAACAGTAAAAATTTGTACGGCTTATGAATTAGATGGCGAACTAATCTACCACTATCCAGCAAGCTTGAAAGAGTTGAACCGCTGCAAACCAATCTATGAAGAATTGCCAGGCTGGTCAGAAGACATTACAGGATGCAAAACACTAGCAGAACTGCCAGAAAACGCACGTAACTATGTACGTCGTATCTCAGAGCTTGTTGGTGTACGTATCTCAACATTTTCTGTCGGACCTGATAGAACACAAACAAACATCTTAGAAAGCGTCTGGGCGCAAATCTAAGGATAAAAACGACGACTGAATCAGGACGTTCTTACCAGAGCGAGTCGAAGTGTTTATCTATACGATAATAATAACTTGAAGAGGTAGTGAAAGAGACGTTTAGCCTTATTGCCGATAGGCTGTCTCTTGAACACTGTTTATTCAGAAAAAGGGACTGTGACAAAAACCGTGTGTAGTGACCCCCAAAAGTTAGACTTTTTTGGAGTGGAGAAATCCACTCCTTTTTTCATGCTCTAAAATGATATTTTTACACAACCGTTGCGGT
>NZ_BEHC01000028.1:0-15540 GCF_003112495.1 Enterococcus sp. H57 | reverse complement strand
CATGGTATTTAAATTCAGTTGTATCCGTCGTGATTTTCTGATGGCAGATACTGGTGTAGAAACGACGATGGATCCGATTTTTGGCTACTGCTCCAACTTTTCCTCGATAAGAATTGTAGCGACGTGATTTACGCGTGTATGCCGTTACTTTTATTCCTAGCTTCTTGATCAAGCGCTGAACTTTCTTTTTATTGATAGAGAAACCGCGGTTTCTTAGTTCATTGGTCATCCGTAAACAGCCATAATCCTTGTGCTTCTCCCGAATTTTAAGCATTTCCGCTTCAATCTCTTGATCTGGATTTTTACGGTCCAATCGCCTTTGCCATCCAAATAATCATGAACGATCTTTAATTTAAGTTCAAAAGTATATTTAACCATAAAAAATACCGACCTCCAAAAGTTAGATTTTTTGGTCTAACTTTTGGGGGTCGGTACACAAATCGTGTCACAGTCCCTTTTTTGAAAATAAACGGTGTTCAAAAGCTTGCATCTGCGGTAATAAGTCCAGCCAAGTTAAAAACATAAGAAGCTGTTTTTACTTGGCTGTTCTTATTACTTGATGCAAGGCAGCTTTTTCACAACCTCTTTTCAAATATTTCGTTTTCTTATTCTACAAATGGTTCTTCTCCTAACGCTTGTTGAGCGGCTAGATTCAACATGCTCCATTGTCGGTCAAAGCCTGGCTGGAAGAAGAAGTCAGCTTCTGCTAGTTCTTCTAAAGTCAGTTTGTTTTGGATCGCTAGTGCCAATACATTTCCTTGACCTGTAACATCATAGGTAGATAATACTGCTCCTCCTAGCAATTGATGGGTCATTGGATCCGAGAATAATTGGATGGACACTTTTGGATTTCCTTGTTCTTCTGGTACATATTTTGGTCGTAACGTATCTTCATAATAAGACACTCGTACATCTACTCCTGCTTTTGCTGCTGTAAAGCTATTCAATCCGCTTGCTGCAAAATGATAGTCAAAGACACTTAATGCAGAGGAACCTACGACTCCGCCGAACGGTTTGTTTGGTACTTCTTCAAAAAGATGTTTTACTACATAACGTGCTTCTCTACGTGCAACAGTCGCTAAAGCGATCGGCATTTTTTTGCGTGCTGGGATAGAATAAGCAAGTGTAGCATCTCCTACTGCATACACATCTGGAAGATTCGTTTGCAAGTATTCATTTGTTTGGATCCAGCCACGTTCATCTAAGTCGACGATCCCTTTTAACCATTCTGTATTTGCCTTCACACCGGCAGCTTGAATGACTAGATCTGCTGGGATTTCTTTTTCACTTGTTTTGATTGCCTCAACTTTTCCGTTACCAGTAAAAGCTTCGATTTTTGCATTTGTCAAAACTTCAATACCGTTTTCATTTAGGTGTTGTTCTAAAATATCTGTCATCTCAGCATCTAAATAAGTGCCTAAAGGTCTATCGATCACATCAAGCAATACGACTTCTTTCCCAGCTTTTCGGCTTGCTTCTGCTGCTTCGATCCCAATGTAACCCGCACCTACGACAGCGATTTTTTTAATAGCCGGATCATTTAATTTTTCTTTGATTTTGGTTGCCCAATTGTATCCACGCATCAAGTAGACATTTTCTAGATCTGCTCCTGGTACTGGCAGATTGTTTGGTTTGACACCAGAACTCAAAATCAATTTGTCATAAGGATATTCTTTTGTTTCGTTATCTGATGCGCTAGTAACCGTTACTGTTTTTTTATCGGCATCGATCGTTTTTACTTCGTGATTATTTAAAATATGAACATTGGATTGCGGAAAGTTTTCTGGTCTGAAATTACGTACATCATTTACATCTGTTACCTTGTCTTCTAAATACAGCTCCATACCACATGACATGAAGGAAATATAGTCTCCTGCTTCAAATAGCGTGATATCTACATTTTCACCGTATCGTGTCAATAGTTCCAAGATCGATTGATGCCCTCCATGAGATGCACCTACAATGACAACTTTGATTTTTTCCATTGATGAAACCTCCTTGAATATTCTTTTAAAATCATTCTAAACAATTTAAACTTAACATTACATTAGTTATGAATCAAAAGAAACGCGTTCATTTGAACTAAATTTAAAAAACAATCGTCTCCTTGCAGAATATACCGCAAAATTAACGATTGTTTTTTTGATAAAATCTATGAATCACTGTTCTGTTAAAAAGTCTTTGATCCGTTTGCAGGCCTCATGTAATTTTTCCATGCTGCTAGCATAAGAAATCCGGATATAACCTTCTCCTTCTGGGCCAAATGCAATTCCTGGGATACACGCAACTTTTGCCTGTTCCGCTAATTCTACACAAAACTGCCAAGAGTCAGTTTGAATGGCAGCTGGGAGTTTGCAAAACAAGTAAAATGCACCGTTTGGCTGGGTCACTTCAAATCCTAAAGGCGCCAATTGCTGGACCAGATAGTCTCTTCGTGTTTGATATTGCTCTTTCATATTCTCGCTATCTTTCACCCCATTTATTAGCGCTTCAGCCGCAGCTTTTTGCGACATCGTTGTAGCGGCAGTCACCAGATATTGATGGACTTTAATTAGTTCGTCAATAAGGGCTTTTTGAGCAAAAATAAAGCCCACTCGCCAACCAGTCATCGCATGTGACTTGGATAACCCGCTTATCACGATTGTTTGTTCTGGAAGATAAGTAGCTATGGACATATGCGTTCCACTATAAGTCAATTCAGCATATACTTCATCACTTATAACAAATACCGGATATTTTTTTAAAACCTCAGCGATTGCTTTCAATTGTTTTGCAGACAATGTCGTCCCAGTAGGATTGTTAGGATAGTTTAAAATGACTGCTTTGACAGCTGATTCATATTGTTCAAAGGCTTTTTCAAATTGTTCTGGCTGGCAAACAAACCCTGTGTCAGAAGTATCTATCGGGATCAATTCAGCACCAGCTAGTTCCACTAATGGCTGATATCCTGAATAAGCAGGCGCTGGAATAAGAACCTTGTCTCCTTCTTCCAAAACAGATAACAATGCAGAGGCAATTGCTTCCGTTGCACCAACCGTCGTCAAAACTTCCGTTTGCGGATCATAAGTTAGTCCATAACGCTGCTGCTGAAACATACAAGCAGCTTCCCGCAGTTCCTCTAATCCTCTCATTCCGGTATAGTGAGAAAAGTCTTCTTCAATCGCTGCTATTCCGGCTTGTTTGACATGTTCGGGAGTTGGAAAATCCGGTTCTCCCAGGGTGAGTTTGATCACATCTGGTATCGAAGATATTTGCTGATCGAATTGTCGTATTTTTGATACTTCTATTCTAGAAAGCCTGGGACTAAATAGATTGGATAAATTCGTCATTATTTACTCGCTCCTCTTTTGAACTGCTATCGATTTTTACAAGAAGATTTTCTGTAAAAAGAATCGTTTTGTACCATTCTACACCATTTTCTAAAACATCCATATCAAAATCGAACGTCGGATCATGTAAAGCAGGGGTATCACCGACACCTAAAAAGAAAAATACACATGGATATTGTTGCGTATATATGCCAAAATCTTCGGCTTGAAGAACTGGAGCATCTAATTCATGTAGTTTGTTTGAATCTAACAGTGCTGCATATAAGCCTCTATGGTTGATTACAGCTGGATAGCCGTCATTATAGTGAAAAGAAATAGTAGCTGTAGAGTGAAACTGTTCTGCTAAATGGTCTAATCCCCTCTTCAAATAATTTTGCATATCTGAACTGTAAGAACGGATACTTCCGGATACAATAACTTCTCCAGCTAAAACATTTCGGATCGTTCCACCTTGGATTTGGCCAAATTTCATTAGATGATTCCACTCTGCCGGTAATTGCCGATCAAAATCATAAACATTCTTCAAAAATCGTACAGCTGCCTCCAGACTATCGATTCCTTTTTCACTAGAAGCAATATGTGCAGACTGGCCTTTAATGATAATGTCTGTTTCACTGCTTTGTGCCATCAAAGGTCCTGGTCGAGAGAAAACTTCTCCCTTAGCTAGTCCAGGCCATAGATGAAAGCCAAATATTGCTTGTACTTCATATTTATCCAACAATCCTGACTGAATAACGCTTTGTGCGCCACCGGAAATTTCTTCTGATGGCTGATAGATCAGTACTACATTATAAATAAGATCCTCAATGTGTTTAGTTATAAAGTCAGTCAACCCTAAAAGCATCGCCATATGTCCGTCATGACCACATGCATGCATATACCCTTCATGCTTAGAAGCAAAAGAGAGATTCGTTTCTTCTTTGACTGGCAGTGCATCGATATCTGTTCGAAAAGCAATCGTTTCTTCTTGTTGATTATCAAAATAAAGGAGTAGTCCTGTTTCGCCGATTTCATGGATAACGGCCCCGCTGTTTTTTACTTGTTCATATAAATATTTTTTTGTCTTGAATTCATGAAATCCGATTTCAGGAATTTGATGGAGTGCCATTCGATATTCTTTCAGCATCCGTATTCACCATCCCTTCATAGATACCCTTCACTACTGTTTCATATTGATTATTCGGTACACCGATGATCAGATTCAACTCCTGTGCTCCTTGTGATAAGATCGATGTGCGAATTTCTAATTTGTTCAATATCGATAACACTTTTCCAGATAAACCGATCAATTCTTTATGCGGTCCGCCAACGACAGAGATCAAAGCTAAGTCTTCAATCACGACGATTTCTTCCACGCCAAGTGTTTCTTTTAATTCTTTCGTGATGAGAAATAATTTATCGGCAATCGCTTCTGCTGAGACGATCACTCCGATATTGTCGATCCCTGAAGGAATATGTTCGATTGATATCTCATGTTTAGCAAAAATGCTCATTGCTTTCCAGATAAACCCGATTTCATCGGACATATGACGTTTGAATAAAGTGATGGAAAGAAAATCCTTGCGTCCAGCTATTCCTGTCAGTCCATTTTCCTTTTCTATTTCGTGATTCGATATTTTTGTCCCTTGAGCGAAAGGATCATTGGTATTTTTTATTTGGATGGGGATATCAGCCTCTTGAACTGGGAAAACAGCTGCTTCATGAAGAACGTTAGCCCCCATATAAGCCATCTCTCTCAGTTCTCTAAAAGAGATTTCCTCGATGATTTTAGGATGATCGATGATTCGCGGATCAGCCATCATGATTCCTGAAACATCCGTCCAATTCTCATAACTTTCCGCTTGCAACATCTTCGCCAGTATCGCGCCGGTAATGTCGCTTCCCCCACGGCCCAATAATTTTTCTTTTCCTGCAGGGTTCGCCCCGTAAAACCCTGGAACAACCATTTTCGGATATCTTTTAAATGCTTTTGTGATTTCCTGTGCTGTTTTTTCCTGATCGATTTTCCCATCATAGTCAAAGAAAATCAGGTCTTTTGCGTCAATAAACTGGTAACCAAGATACTCAGCCATCAGTTGAGCAGTCAGATATTCACCTCTACTTACTAAATAATCTTCAGTTATCTTTTCGTCTTCCAGTTGTTTCTGTATGCGTGCTAGTTCATCTTCAATAGGTAACTGCAGGGCAAGAACATCTCTTACTTGAATGAAACGATCACAAATCCTTTTCCAAAGGGGTGTCCAATCAACATGATGCTGAAGGTAAGCATAAATCAAATAAAGTAAGTCTGTTACTTTGTCATCATCTGACGTACGTTTGCCTAAAGCAGAAACAACGATCACTTGGCGATTGGGATCTGAAAGAACAATTGTACGGACTTTTTTGAATTGCTCTTCATGAGACATCGATGTTCCGCCGAATTTCGCTACTTTCAGCGTATTACTCATCTTGCCACCTCCGCTATTTTCTGCATTAAAGCTGCAGCAATCTGTACGGCATTCGCAGCGGCTCCTTTGCGTATGTTATCGGCAGTCGTATAGAACAACAATCCGTTCTCTAAAGAAGTGTCTTTTCTGATCCTCCCAACATAAACCATATCTGTTCCTCTAGCAAGAATGCTCGTCGGATATTTATGTGCTGCTAGATCATCTTCTAATTGAATCCCTGGAAACTGGCTGAGACACTCTCTAATTTCTTCCGTCGTAAACTCTTTTTGCAGTTGAACTGCCACAGAGACTCCATGTCCATTTTCGATTGGCACACGTACGCAGGTTGCTGATACTGGCAAAGCAGGCTGATGCAGAATCTTACGGGTCTCATTTATCATTTTCTGTTCTTCTTTTGTATACCCATTTTCTAAAGGCTGATCGATTTCCGGAATCACCGTTTGGCTAATATTATAAGGATACAAAACTGGTTCCTCGTCATTTTGCGTACGATGAAGATCTTCAATGCCTTTTTGCCCGGAACCAGAAACTGCTTGATAGGTCGAATAATTGACTCGCTGGATACCAAAGGCTTCTTGTAAAGCTTTAAGTGGAAGTACCGCTTGAATGGTTGAACAATTTGGATTTGCAATCAGCCGATTCAATGTATAGTCTTCCAGATTGACCTCTGGAACGATTAATGGAATATCCGAATCTTCCCGCCATGCTGAGGAATTATCTATGACAAATAGTCCCTGACTTCGTGCGATTGGCGCAAACTCTTTGGATACAGAAGCACCTGCAGAAAATAGCGCTAAATCATATCCTTCAAATGAAGTTTCTGTCAATTCCTGTACAGTGTGTTTCTTTTTCTTGAATACACAAACTTTACCGGGTGAACGTTTTGAAGCTAATAATTTCAATCGTCCTACTGGAAAATCATATTCTTCTAACACTTTGAGCATCGTTTGGCCGACTAATCCGGTTGCCCCCACAATACAGGTATCTATTTCGCGCATTTTTCTCCATCTCCTCTATAATTCGCGTAACGCAGCAATCAATGCTGTATTTTCTTTTGTCTGATCATCACTTATTTTTAATACACGTGCAGGTATTCCACCGACAACAGTGCCTGCTGCCACATCTTCTAAAACCACTGCTCCTGCTGCCACGACTGCATCTTTTCCGATATGGACACTTTCAACAATCACTGCATTCGCACCTACCAGTACGCCGTCTTCTACGATAACCGGTTTGGCCGATGCTGGTTCGATCACACCTGCTAAGACAGCTCCTGCACCAATATGGCAGTTTTTGCCCACTGTCGCTCGTCCACCTAAGACAGCACCCATATCAATCATCGTGTTTTCACCGATTACTGCACCAATATTGATAATCGCTCCCATCATGATCACGGCATTGTTGCCGATTGACACTTGATCTCTGATAATAGCACCTGGTTCGATACGAGCATTAATTTTTTTAATATCTAGCAAAGGAACTGCGCTGTATCTTGCAGCAGTTTCGATTTCGATTTCAATGATTTTTTCTGATTCAGCTTCTAAAACCGGAGCAATCGTCTCATAGTCACCAAAAACAACGAAGCTGCTTCCTTCACCAAAAACTTTACTTTCTTTAAATTCGATTGGCTCGGTTACATTCAGATAGACTTTCACAGGCGTCTTTTTAGATGCCGTTTGAATGTAGCGGATGATTTCTTGAGCTTCCACGTTTTTTACACCCCTTTGTCCATTAATAAATCTTCTAATTTGTAATAACCTGGTGACTGATCTTTCAACCAGTCCGCTGCTTCTACTGCGCCTGCAGCAAAGATTCGATTAGAAAAAGATTCATGTTTGATCGTAAATATTTCATCAGTAGCAGCAAACAATACATCATGTTCACCAGGTAAAGAACCTGCACGAATACTGTGTACACCAATTTGGTTTTCTTCTCTTTTTTTCCCTTGCCAGTTGTATACGGGCTGCAGCTTTTGCACTTCTTGGATTGTTTGAAGCAGCATATTTGCAGTACCAGATGGTGCATCTTTTTTACGACTATGATGTTTTTCAATCAGTTCGATCTGCCAGCCTTGCAACATTGCAGCTGCTTGCTTGATTAGTTGATTCATCACCATGATGCCGAACGAAAAATTAGCACTATACATCACAGGTACATGTTTGGCATGTTCTTTTATTTCTTGGAACTGTGATTGTGTATAACCTGTCGTGCCAATGACTAACGGAAGTTGATATGATAAGCTATACGAAAGGATTTTCTCTAAATTATCTGGATGAGAAAAATCAATAAGCATTTCTAGCAGTTCCGGAAAAACAAGCGTAGTTGCTTCTTTAGGTGACGTCTGTAAAAGAAGGATCGTATCTCCTCTTTCTTGTGCAACTTCTTCGACTCTGTCTCCCATCTGTCCACTGCCAATCAGTCCGATTCTCATTTTTCACCCGTCCTTTCTTTTAACAAAAGCTGAGCTAATTGTTTCTTTTTCTCTTTTGAAAGAGAAACTAAAGGCAGGCGTAGAGGTCCGGAAGGTAAGTCTAATAATGACATGGCTGCTTTGACAGGAATAGGATTGGTCTCACTGAACAAGGCATGGATCAGTTCAAGTGCATTTAATTGCTTTTCTTTTGCTTGCTGCCATCTTCCGTCCTGCGTATCTTTTACTAATTCATGGACTATTTTAGGTTGGATATTCGCCCATACACTTATTACACCGCTTCCTCCTACACTCATTACTGGTAGGATCAAATCATCATTTCCACTGTAAAGGAAGAATTCTTTTCCAATCAACCGAGCGGCATCCATCACATAAGCCATATCTCCTGAGGCTTCTTTCAAACCAATGATATTAGGATGTTCTGCTAAATTTACTAATACATGGATTGGAATCGACATGCCTGTTCTAGAAGGAACATTATACAAAATAAGCGGAATCGGTGAGGCTTCTGCAATTGCTGTAAAATGAGCAGCTAGTCCTGCATCACTTGTTTTGTTGTAGTAAGGGGTGATGACCAAAAGTGCGTCTGCCCCCAAAGAAGCAAAATGCTTCGCTTTTTCAATCGTTTCTTTCGTATTATTCGTTCCAGCTCCTGCAATCACCGGCACACGGCCAGCCACTTTCTTTACTGTCAGTTGAAGGATCTGCTCCTCCTCAGATTGTGTGAGCGTAGAAGATTCTCCTGTTGTACCTAAAACTAATAATCCGTCTGTTTGTTCATCTAAATGGAATTGGATCAATTTTTCCAAACCAGCATAATCTACTGATCCCTCTTCATTCATCGGCGTGATCAGCGCCACGATCGAACCTTTTATCATCTTCATTCCTCCAATATTCTTGTCCATTCATGAACTGCTGGGCCAGCCATTTGTATCGCATCCTCACCAGAGATCATCAAGTCTCCTTGTTCCAAGTGAACAACTACCTGATCTGCTGAAATTTTCCCAGTTTCCTTAGCAACCACATAAGAGGCACAGCAACCTGTACCGCAAGCAAGTGTCCAACCTACTCCTCTTTCATAGGTACGGACGATCAATTCTTGTTCATTGACTACTTCTACAAAGTTGACATTGGTTTTTTCTTTGAACAAAGGATGATGACAGATCAGTTCACCTCTTTTTCTCCAGACTTCCTCACGCGCATTTTCAACAAAAACAACAGTATGAATCGTTCCTAAAAATAAACTAGTGATCGTTACTTTTTCACCATTGATCTCTATTTCCTGGTTTTTTATTGGATAAGTTTGATTAGCTTTGATTTTTTCCGGAGAATCATCTGGCACTCCCATATCTACGCTGCAATAAAAAGGTGAGGGATCCAACACCGTAATTTTTCTTGTGCCTGCTAATGTCTCTACGTTGAATTCCTGTTCATTCATCATGTTCTGATCATTTACGTATCGAGCAAAACAGCGAATGCCATTTCCGCACATCGGCGCGCGGCTGCCATCTTTGTTGTAATAGATCATTTCCAACGGATCGATTTTTACGGCGATCAATCCGTCTGTATCATATTTTTCTTTTGTGCATAAAGAAGCGGCTAATTGACTATAATCTGTGTCTTCTGCGTAATCTAATAAGATAAAATCATTTCCGCAGCCATTATATTTATGAAGGATCATAGGAAACTTCCCCCCTTAGTAGATCAGAAAATGCTTGTCTGCGAACAATCAGTCTTGATTGGCCATTATTGACAAAAACAACTGCTGGTCGTGTCGCTCGATTGTAGTTGCTGCTCATCGAGTATCCATAAGCTCCCGTGGAATAAACAGCTAAAAGATCACCCGATTCTGCTTTCGGCAAATAAGCTTCTTTAATTACCACATCGCCTGATTCACACATTTTTCCTGCAATCGTCACTTTCTCTGTTTTTTCTTCCGACAGTTTTGCTGCTAAATCACAATCGTATTCTGCCTGATACAGAGCTGGACGGATATTATCTGTCATCCCGCCATCTACAAAGTAATATTTTTTATGTGGTGTCTTTTTGATGAAACCAATCGTGTATAGTGTTGTACCAGCTTCTCCAACAATACTTCTACCCGGTTCAATCAGTAATTGACGAATGGTCAGTTTTCGTTTTTCCAAAGCTTCTTCCGTATATTCAATCAGTTTTTTTAGTGCCTCTTCGACTGGGATTGGCTGATCATTTTGTGTATAACGAATCCCAAACCCTCCGCCAAGATTCAAGGAAAGAGGTTGGTCAAAATCGGTTAAGTAATTCGTCAATTTGTCGATTTCAGCTAACCAAGCAGTAACATCAAAAATTTGTGACCCGATATGAGCATGAAATCCTTCTAACTCTAGATAGCTGCTTTCTTTTATCAACTGAAGGGCTTGTTGGCACTCTTTACTTTCATAGCTCATGCCGAATTTTGAATCAATATGCGCAGTGACGATATATTCATGAGTATGTGCTTCTACTCCGACATTCAACCGAAGCATGATACAGATTTTTTTTAAATAGCGTTGGCTTAATTCTGCTAATAATTCAACTTCCATCAAATTATCGGCAACAATATGCAACAAATCATTTTCAAGTGCATAGATCAGTTCCTCTGGCGTCTTGTTGTTACCATGGAAGTAGATAGTATCTCTAGGAAAATCAGCTTGCAAAGCGGTATAGATTTCCCCACCACTGACAACATCTAGCCCGAATCCATATTCACGAACTAAATACAGCATCTCAATCGTTTGGAATGCTTTAGAGGCGTAAAGTACTTTTGTATCAAAACGTTTCGATACAAAGCCTCGCTTGAATGACAGCATCGTTTGTCTCATCTTTTCTTCATCATACACATACAGAGGTGTCTTATACTTTTCTGCCAATGTGCTTGCTATGACTCCGCCAATTATCAATTCTGTCATTTTTTCATTCCTCTTTTCACTTTTTTTCCGTTTTTATTGGAATTTCATTTGATAAAGATTTGAATTTTATTGGAATAATATTAAACAAAATTTTCTGAATTGTCTAGTATATTTCGAAATATTTTTTTAAAAATAAGAATAAAAATGGTTATAAAAACAAAATACCCGAACTATTAGAAGCTATTTATACATAAAAACATAAATTCAACACTATTTAGTGATGAAAAAATATTTTCGCTTCAATATAGTTCGGAATAGTTCGGATATTTTCAATTTTATGAATCATTTCAATTTCTTCATAAATAAGTGCAGTTTCTTCTTTCTCTAGCTTTTGCCATTCATCTTTCAAAATATAAATAAAATCAAATACTTTTTTATTTTTCAATTTGCTGATTCCACAAAAAAACCTCTTGAAAGGCAGATCCGATGATCCACTTTTCAAGAGGTCAAGCTATGTTTTTCAACTTCTTATCAATTCGTCAGCTCATTATTTTGATGCACGTTTTACATAAGAACCTTCTGCTGTATTGATTTCCAACAATTCATCTGTTTCGATGAAGTCAGGAACATTGACTACTAAGCCAGTTTCCATTGTCGCTGGTTTACCTGAACCAGTGACTGTTGCACCTTTGATGGAAGGTTGTGTTTCCACAACACGTAATACGACAGTTGTTGGTAATTGAACGCCGATGACTTCGCTACCGAAGAATTGGATTTTTACTTCCATGTTTTCTAGGATATATTTCATTTCTTCTTCTACTGTTTCTACAGGAATTTCATATTGCTCATATGTTTCCAAATCCATGAAGAAAGCTGTATCATCCATCGTGTACAAATATTGTACAGGTTTTGTGTCGATATGTGCTTTTTCAAATTTTTCTTCTGGTCTGAACGTTGTGTCGTATGTTGCACCTGAACGGACATCTTTCAGTTTCATACGCATAACTGTATTTCCTTTACCAGGTTTATGGTGGCTTGCATCCAGAACTTTAATCAGTTTGCCGTCTTGTACGAAAGTCATACCGGCTCTTAAATCACTTGCTGAGATCATTATTTTTGCTCCTTCTTTTCTTTATCATAATCAACTTTATTGTATCAGACAACCGGCCAGAAAACTAGAGTATTCTCTATCTTTTAAGGTCTCATGCCTATTTGTCAGAAAAATAAACACGGGTAAACGATGCTATCGAAATATTTTTTTCTTTCAAGCCTTTGACTTTTATTTTTTTTCATGCTATCGTTAATAAAAATTTTACTTGGAGGGATACACATGACAGTCAGCAACCAAAAACAATTGAATCGTTGCTGTTGTATGGTGCATAAAAGCAGCATACTATTTGTCATGTCTATTAATTGCCCTTCATAGAATGAGTACCAGGTAACTTATCTTTTTATCTACTCAATTTTTCTCTATGTCTTTCAAGGAGCTGATTTAATAGTCAGCTCCTTTTTTTATTATCTTTTTTTAGGAGGCCCATATGATTATCTCGACAATTACAGAAGCTATTGGTTCCACACCGCTTTATCGCTTTGACAATCAGCACTATTCTATGCCTAAAGGTTCTGCTATTTATGCAAAACTAGAATATTTAAATCCTGGAGGAAGTATCAAAGATAGATTGGGCAGTTATTTGATCAAAGAAGGATTTGCCCAAGGAAAAATCAATGAAAAAACGACGATCATCGAACCAACTGCCGGAAATACAGGAATTGGGATCGCTCTGGCCGCACTCACATACAAATTAAGAACGGTTTTTGTTGTTCCAGAGAAGTTTAGCTTAGAAAAACAACAATTGATGAAAGCATTGGGAGCAAAGATCATCCATTCTCCTAGTGAGCAAGGAATCATCGGTGCCATCAGCAAAAGTAAAAAACTTGCAGAGGAGATATCAAACAGCTATCTGCCTCTTCAATTTGAAAATAAAGATAATCCTGCTGCTTACTATCATACGTTAGGGCCAGAAATCTTTCATGAAATCAAAGAAAATATCCATAGTTTTGTAGCAGGAATTGGGAGTGGTGGAACCTTTGCTGGAACTTCTACCTTTTTGAAAGAAAAATATCCCGACATTCGAATAATCGGTGTAGAACCAGAGGGCTCTGTGTTAAATGGTGGTGATCCAGCCCCTCACGAAATTGAGGGTATCGGTGTAGAATTCATTCCGCCGTTTCTTTCTCCCCTTTCAATCAATCAGATCGAGACAATCTCTGATGTAGAAGGGTTTAACCATACTAGGCAGTTAGCACGAGAACAAGGACTATTAGTTGGAAGTTCGAGTGGTGCGGCTTTTGCAGCAGCATTAAGAGAAATTCGTCGTTTACCACCTGGTCATCGTGTCGTTACGATTTTTCCAGACGCAGCAGACCGCTATTTATCAAAAAACATTTACTTATAGGAGGAAAGAAACATGCACATTCAAACAAAATTGATCCACGGAGGCATCAGTGAAGATCCCACAACAGGAGCTGTCAGTGTACCTATTTATCAAACATCCACTTATCGGCAAGATGGCGTCGGCCAGCCTAAACAATATGAATATTCAAGATCTGGTAATCCTACTCGTTTTGCATTGGAAGAACTGATTGCTGATTTGGAAGGCGGTGTTCGAGGATTCGCTTTTTCTTCTGGTCTTTCTGGGATTCATGCCGTTTTTTCTCTTTTTCAAGCTGGCGATCATATCTTATTAGGAGATGATGTCTATGGAGGAACATTCCGTCTATTTGACAAAGTTCTTACTAAAAATGGTCTCGAGTACACGATCATAGATACGAGTAATCTTGATAAAATAGAACAATCCATCAAACCCAATACAAAAGCACTTTATCTTGAAACACCTAGCAATCCGCTTCTAAAGATTACTGATTTAGAAAAAAGTGCCACTCTGGCTCATCAACATGGATTGATAGTTATTGCTGACAATACATTTGCTACTCCTTATTTTCAAAGACCTTTAGATCTCGGTTCTGATATCGTTGTCCATAGCGGTACCAAATATCTAGGCGGACACAGCGATGTAGTAGCTGGTTTAGTGACTTCTAACCATAAAGATCTAGCCGATCAGATCGGATTTTACCAAAATGCTATCGGAGCCGTACTTGGTCCCCAAGATAGCTGGTTACTTCAGCGCGGAATCAAGACACTAAGTGTTCGTATGGAGGAACATCAAAAAAATGCTTTTGTGGTAGCTGATTTTCTATTTTCTCATCCAGCAGTAGAAAAGGTCTACTATCCAGGATTACCCGATCATGAACTCCATGGAGTTGCTAAGCAGCAGATGAGCGGCTTTAGCGGAATGATTTCTTTTACTTTAAAAAATGAAGAATCTGCTATTCCATTTGTTGAATCACTCCAACTATTTACTTTAGCAGAAAGTTTAGGTGGCGTAGAAAGTTTAGTGGAAATTCCTTCTGTCATGACTCATGCGTCTATTCCAAAAGAAAAACGAGAAGAGGCTGGCATAAAGGACGGCTTGATCCGTCTTTCTGTAGGAATTGAGTATGGTCAGGATCTCATAAACGATTTAGCTCAGGCATTTGACAGAATCAAGAACTAGAAGTCCCAATAAACGACTTAGCAGAAAAATCTAAAAAATATTTCAGATTGCTACACCTTGGAAACGATAAGTGTTAGAATCAAGTAGAAAGACGTTTTTGTAAATTTCACTAAATAATTCTTTAGTGAAAAGCATCAAAACGAATGAACAAACAGATAGGAGTCTTACAAATGAGAATGAATGTCGAAAGTTTTAATCTTGACCATACAAAAGTCAAAGCACCTTATGTACGTGTAGCTGATCGAAAAACGGGTGCGCATGGCGATGTCATCATTAAATACGACGTCCGCTTTAAACAACCAAATAAAGAACACATGGACATGCCAAGTCTACATTCACTTGAGCACTTGACTGCCGAACTAATCCGCAATCACGCAGATTACATCGTAGACTGGTCTCCAATGGGATGCCAAACAGGCTTTTACTTGACTGTATTGAATCATGAAAGCTACGAAGACATTTTAGATGTTCTTGAAGCAACAATGAAAGATGTTCTTGAAGCTACTGAAGTACCTGCAAGCAATGAAACACAATGTGGCTGGGCTGCCAGCCATACACTAGAAGGTGCACAAGCTTTGGCTCGTGAATTTTTAGCAAAACGCGATGAATGGTCTGAAGTAGAAGCATAGTTTCTAAAAGAACGTAAAGATGAGAAGCAATATAGCTATCTTATCTTCGTATTTTATTAAATATTTATTGTCTGAAAAGAGTTCTAAACGGGAAAACAAATAGCTAGTTTTCAGTTTAGCGCTCTTTTTATTATCTTAATTGTCAAATTAAGTTAGACAGATCATCAATACTTACGTAACTCAAAAATACTTCCAAAGGTGTTCGATAATCCAGTGATTTTCT
>NZ_BEHC01000027.1:0-569 GCF_003112495.1 Enterococcus sp. H57 | reverse complement strand
TGAGAGTGTAAAATATTTTGTGTAAATAGAAAAAAGGAAGTCCCTTCTGTAGAATAGAGTTACCACAACACATTCACAGAAAAGAGGACTTCCATATGAACGATTTTACTACAGAAATTCTAAAGACTCTAGCGAACAAAGGCGATTTGAATGAATTATTCCGTGTCCATTTGGAAAAAGCTGTCAATACGCTTCTCAAAACGGAGTTAACGGCTTTCCTCGATTACGAAAAGTACGATCGCATTGGTTTTAACACGGGTAATTCTCGTAACGGCTCCTATGACCGTACGGTCAAGACCGAGTACGGGGAACTTCATCTCCAGATTCCGCGCGACCGCAACGGCGAGTTCAAGCAACAGACTGTTCCTGCTTATAGACGGACGAATGATACCTTAGAGGAGACCGTCATTCACCTCTTCCGAAAAGGTATTACCATGTCGGAAATCGCAGACTTGATTGAGGAAATGTATGGGTATCACTACACGCCCCAAACCATGTCCAAAATGACTAAAGTGCTGACTGAAGAAGTAAATGCATTTAAAGTTAGAACTCTAAATGATAAGTATGTC
>NZ_BEHC01000026.1:0-5204 GCF_003112495.1 Enterococcus sp. H57 | reverse complement strand
CCGAGGAGGCTCATTGTCAAGGACAATCGGAATAGCATACGGAAAGAAGTTCTGCACCTTATAAAATTTGTCAAAAAAACTGTTGCCATTCCAACTTATTTTCTTTGAATCAAAAAGTTCTCTAAAACTTAATAAAAACAATTCGACTTGTGTCTTTAAATCAAGATCCATTTTGCTTCCTCCGAAATAATATATATTTAGTTTTCGGTAAAAAGCAAATTTTGTCAACAAAGATTTTGTTACTATCTAGTAACATTATACATACAGGTTAAAAATAAAAGCAAGCAGTTTGGAAAAATTATGGAAATAAAAATATTTCCATAATTTTTCATCGTTTAGGAATCGTCAAAACATATTCAGGAAAATCTAGTTCCAGGTTTACAAAAGGAACTCTTGTTCGTATACTCTTTTTTGAGGTGAACTTTATATGTTAATGGAAGGAAAAACACAATTATGGTTTAAATTTGATCCTTCGAATAGATTTATCAAAGATTTTTATAAAGTGTGGGATTCAGAAGTTTTCTTTTTAGCAATCGAAGATAGCTTATTAATTAATCTCTACTATTCAAATAAAAACTACTTTAAAATCCCTGCTGCAAAAACTAGAATGAAGAAAGACGTGTATTTTTTGTTTGATATCGTGACTGACGTGCCCGACGCGCAGAGCAATCATCGGCGCTATGACTATATAAAGTATACTTTCGTTGATCCAGAAAGGTATATAGACTAAAATAAGTTACCTAAAAAGGACAAATACAAATTTTATTATCTTATTTATAGTAAGAAGATAATTTTAAGATTGCGAAATAAGATACTATTTGTAATCTATAGTATCAGTCCTATAAAATAAACATCTAATTAATTACTCTAAATCCTAATTATAAGCCTTTTTTCTCACTTTTTTTCAAAAATATGGTATGCTTCTTAGTGAATTCAAATATAAAAGAGTTTAAAGCGTAATACACTTATGGGGAAGTGGTTTGGGGTGCGCTTTAAACTCTTCTTTATTATTATCTCATAGCATACTTAAAAGGTCTATGGATTAAGTTATGTAAAAAAGTGCCTCTTTAAACGTCCTAAAATCCAAAAAAGAATAGCATAATATACACTATCGTTGATCCAGAAAAGAGGTAAATAAATTTTGCAAAAGCAATAAGTTAAAAACATTACAAAAAAGACAAGGATATCACATCAAGAAAAAATGTTTTGAAAATATCTTTGCCTTTTTGTATTATATCTATATTAAATACTCAACCACAACACACTAACTAATTTATATATTTAATTTGTTGTTTTTCTATAATTGGATAACTAATTAACTTATGACTATCTAAGTCTTCTTTATTCATATTAATTGCAGTAATTTGGCTGTCTTCATATGTCCGATAATAATAGATTCCTTTGTCAACATTGCAACAAGAAGAATAAATTGTATATTCATATTTTCCATCACCAACATCACACAAACCTTTTTGTTGTTCTACTGAACCTAAGATATGGAAAAATTGACTAATACTTTCTGACTCTGAATCTCCAGATACAGAATTCAGCTTCGTAAAAGTCGCTTTAACAAAACGAGATACTGAGGATAAATCTCCAGGCAAGCCTATCCCTCCCATACCGCGGCTATAGGCATTCAAACTTATTTGATTTGAAAAATTATTTTTAGGAGTTTCACTCGATAAGACACGATAATTGTTTAAATTAAATAATTGATAGTCAAATGAAGGATTATTGGTAAGAACGCCCACAGGGTTATCATATATATGAAGTCCATCTTTCATACTTTCAATGACAATTGATTTTTCTTTATCAGCTAATAGCCAATGTAAAGGTGATAATGGGAGTTCATCACTATAATTTATATTTGCTAAATTGATATTTTTTAACAATTTTTTAGCTTCTCCTACTGTTGAGCATTGTCCTAAAATCCAAGGAATAAATTCAAAAGGAGATACATTGTCTTTCCCTTCTTGTATTTCTTTATAATCAGCATACCCAGAAAAATTTAGTCCAGCCATACTCAATCCTTTTTCATTTGTCGCATCGTAATAAAGAGGGTAGTCAGCTATACCAGCGGCAATACCAATCATTGCATAATGAGTATCCAAATCATTTACCTTTCGAAAATTCAACTTATAATTTCTTGGAGTAACAGTGACTACTTCATTGTAAGATATTTCATAATCAAAATTCCTTCCAAAATAATGATCACTTGTTACATAAGTAATAGACGTACACATAGTTTATTCCTCCTAAATATTGTTCTGTCCACGTTCATATTACTCCAAAGTTTTCCTCATTCCAAAAGAAAAGCACAGAATACACGAAAAAGCGTTTTTATTTGTATAAACTATATCAAAGTTCTATACTTAAATTATCAAATAAAAAGGACGTGAAGATAAATGTCAAATTTAGAAAACAAAGAAGAAAAAGTTGTAAACAAAATTGTTTCTGTTGTCAATAAACTGGATAAAGAGTTAGACGAACTTGATACGTTATCTGAAAATCCAGAAAAAAAACATAACCTAAAAAAATGGTTAGTTGAACGAAAGGCTATTCATGAAATTAAAAAAGTTCTTCATGAAGCTGATAAATATGAAAAATATGATGAAAAAGAACTTGATAAAGAATTTAAAGAAATCAATGACTTATTACTCTGATCTATTAAACGACTCATTATGAGTCGTTTTTTTATACAAAGAAACTATCTAGAGGTAATCCAAATATAAATATTGATTGTAGTACAAAAAAGAAGCGTCCGAAGACGCTTCGCTGTTTAAATGCGTAAAAAGATTGGGAAATTGATTCATCAGCTATTACGATTATTATAATCTCATCCTATAAAAAATCAATACTAAAAAGCTATTATTTCGAGTAGCTCTGAACAGATGTCATCATAACTTATGAAGGAAATAGACATAAGATTGTGTATAAAAAAATAACCACCCGAAGGTGGCTGAAGAAAGCTTTTATTTACATGAATACTCTTCTAAGTAATTTTAACACAGAACTAACTTAATTACTATAGTATGTACCCTGTAGGACTCGAACCTACGACCGGACGGTTATGAGCCGTCTGCTCTGACCAACTGAGCTAAGAGTACAGGTTGTTGCCACATAAAGCCATAAACAATCATCCAGTTAGAACGTGTGGCAACAACGCGTTATCGCATAGCTTGGAGTGTGACTATTTATGGGTGATAGTGAAGATATGCGATAACATCACTATTTTATCGAATGATTTTTATAGTTGTCAATATAGTTATGTACTGCTCCTCAACGAGGAGCTGTTTTTATCGTTTAGGAATATTTAAATACCAACGTTTGTCATGGAAATCTTGCGCACCGCCTTTAGTGTTTCCTTCTGGATCATTCGTTGCCCGCATCATGACATAGACTTTCTTATTAGGGAAGTTGCGCATGTTAAAAGATACATGATAGCCAACGTTTCCAGATGTCCCATACGCTTGATTTACATCTAGTCTATAAATTCCATCAGCTTTTACTCTAGCTAATTCTTTCCCAGTATTGTAATCCATAATGAAGATATACTCGTATTTATAGTTAGCAATGTGCCATCCAGCTACATGCAAGTTTTCGTTTTCGATTTCTCCGAACTGATCAATGTGGGCGTAATTTGTTCCATCTGTCAGCGTAGGATTTGCAGCACCTGCTCTAGTTGGATCAATGACTGGTTTATCATCTGAAGTAGTTGGATTTTCATCGGTAAATCCATGAGCTAAATCATAAGCAAGCTTTTCTTTGCTGACTCCCATTTGCGATAAGTAACCATATGGATCGGTGTGATTTCCCCAAACATAATTTGTCACCCACAAATGAGAAATGATTCCTTTTGTAAATAAAGAAGTTCCTTGATCAAGAGTCAATGGAATTCCATATTTTTTTGCACTATCTCTTGTATATTCAATATAAGCTCGATAGTTTTTTTCAAACAATGCTTTATCATATGTGCGCTGTAATTCAATCTGTACAGGCGCATAAGGATTAGCGTTACCAGCTCCCCACGAAACATATCCTTGCTCACCCACACGGTAAACAATCCCACCGTCACCAA
This sequence comes from Enterococcus sp. H57, assembly GCF_003112495.1. Taxonomy (NCBI): domain Bacteria; kingdom Bacillati; phylum Bacillota; class Bacilli; order Lactobacillales; family Enterococcaceae; genus Enterococcus; species Enterococcus sp. H57. The sequence continues at coordinate 1,126 of NZ_BEHC01000026.1, read as the reverse complement.
TAACATCTGTAGTATAAGGATTACTTCCGTTATAATTATTTTTCATGTTGGCGGCTACGTTTCTTGCTGGTGCATCTATTCCAGTTTCGTGCAAAATAATTTTGTTAGGAATTGCTAATCTGGAGTCTCCTTGATTCGGCGCTAAATTATACTCGTCATTAATAGTATAAGCAAACGTATTAATGGGTAATAAAAAAAGAGCCATCATAAGGCCCATATATAAAGTAATTTTCTTTTTCATTCCTATCCCTCCACTTTATTTTCATAAAAATAAAGAAGCACGAAACTATTTTCGTACTTCTTTCTCAATCTCGGTGACTTTGTTTTCAATTCGTCTCATATCTGAACGCATAAATTCAAAGCCCTTATTCAATTCATTTAAAGTGGCTAAGAATTCACGCCGATCCTGTTTTGAATTTTCTCTTTCATCATGTAATTCTTTCCGATAGTAAGTATTCATTCGCCAGGAACCAAAAATAATAATACCTACTAAAATAATCGTTAAAGGTAAAAAAATTACGCCATCAGCTTCTAGTACTTTTCTAAAAGCTTGATCGATTCCTTCCATAAATTCTCACCTTCTTCCTATTCAGTGAGAATTTCTTTCGCTTCTTCTTTCGTAATACTTCCCTGCTCAACAAAACTCATCACATCTGCTTTAGTGTATACACCTAAATTATAAAAGAATTGGATATCTTCTTTACTTGGATACATCAGGCATACCTCCTTCTGTAATGACTAAATCTTCTGGAAAAACAACTTTTTGAATTTGTTCAACCATATTTTTTAATTTTGTAACTTCTTTCATCGTATTTGCTGCTATTTGATTGGAACGAACATACAAATCGTATGGTACGCCTCGAACCCAGATCCATTGATTGGTTTCCCAATCAAAACCTGCAATCATCACATCTGGTCCTTTTGGTGGTACAACATCTGTAAATGGACGTGATATGGATAGGCTACAATTAACTAGACAGAAAAATTAAGGTGTGTAGACTAGAAGAAAACATACCAGGAGGAATTTTTATATCTAAGAGAACACGAAGAACTTTTTCACAAGAATTCAAGCAACAAATCGTCAATCTTTACTTAGCTGGAAAGCCACGTGTAGAAATCATTCGAG
>NZ_BEHC01000025.1:0-56948 GCF_003112495.1 Enterococcus sp. H57 | reverse complement strand
TTTGTTGTGTTCAACGAGGAATACTTTAACACGTGAAAATATTTCATAGGTAAAAGAAGCATGACAATTTATGACAAATCCACGTTTTTTGTAACAGAATGATGTTCGCTCGATGTGAAAAATGATGAGGAATTTCACATAATGCAGTAATAATGGGATTAGAACAGGTGTTCTGATGAGAAAAGAAATGTATAAATAACTCGAAAGAAATTGCTTTTGTTCATCATTTTATTTACATATTGCGTATATTTTTTGTATTTTTGCTTGAGATGTTACAATAAAAGAAAAAGGAGGCGGTTCCAATGAGTAAAAGATACCAGAACATCATGGTAGCAGTTGACGGATCAAGACAATCGATCAAAGCGTTCGCTGAAGCCCTTGACTTAGCAAAGGACAATGAAGCCCACTTATTTATCGTGTCAATCATCAACAAAGTTGAGCTGACCCATAGTGCCTATGCCTTTTCAAAAATCTATGCAGATGAAAAACAAAGAACAGAAGTAGCCATGCTTAAAAAAATCAATGATGCCAAAGAGTTCGGCATTGCTGAGATCCACGCAATAGTTGAAACTGGAGATCCAAGAAATTTGATTGCCAATGTCATCCCTGGACAAGAAAATATTGATTTGATCGTTATGGGAGCGACAGGAAAAGGTGCTATACAACAAGCATTAGTTGGATCGACCGCTTCTTATGTCGTATCACATGCCCCTTGCAGTGTGTTGGTCGTGAAGTAATGAGATAAGGGAGGAATAGAAAATGGTTCGTCCTCAAGAAGTTCGTGCGCCAAAAGAAAAAATAGAAATTTTAGCAATTATTGAAGACGGCACACAAACAAAAAAGGGATACTCGATCGCTTTAGTAAAGTGGAAAGGAAAAAAAGGTGTCGCTCTGAGATGGGATGGAGATAATCAACAAGATAAAGGATTCCCTGTCACAGCTAACGGTTATCATCCAGCGTGGTTTGTTCTGCCTGATAAATTTATGGAATTATACAGCTATGATTATGCAAGAGCCGCAGCATCAATCAAAGCATTAGATAAATTAACAGAAGAGCAGAATGAAATGGAGGAAAAATAAAAAAGACGAACCAATCAGCCTTTAGAAAACTGATTAGTTCGAGGAGTAAAAATGAAAAAAGGTTATTTGGGATGAAACTAGAATAATGCGTATAACTTAAATAAAACTTAAAGCAATAAAATGGCAAGAGGGTGAGGCAAATGGAAGCAGGAAAAGTATTACAGGAAGTAAAAGCACTATGTGCAGATAAAAAATATGAAGAAGCGAAAAGCCTGATCGAAAAGAACAAAGAAAATTTGGAAGAAAAGTACCCGATCGCACAAGAATTTATAGAATTAAAACAAGGAACGATCCTTCACCGATTCAAACATTTTTTTGGTATAACAGAATAGAAAAAACGATTAAAGATCGGCAGAAATTTGCTGCATCTTTAATCGTTTTCTTTTTAAACATGCGAGGGATTCAATTCTGATTCTTATATAAAAAATAGATCCAAATAATAAGAAAAATTACTGAAAGCGTCAATTCGATGATTTGTGTTAATAATACAGACGTTGTTTCCCAATGCCTAAAAGAAAAAATTTGATAAGTAAAATATACAGCAGGTAAAGAGGCCAGTAAAACTGAAAACTTCTTTTTTGTCCATTTTATGTAATAGAAAAGAATGCTTATCATAATAAAAAAAGGAATATAAAAAACAAATTGACCGATCGCGATCATACTATTGCCTCCAATAAATAAAGTCCATGATACAAAATAACACTTTGTGCGAAATGGCGCAAGCAGTTTTGTGGATTTATCCAGTAAAATCTGTATCGATTTTGAAATTAGAGGAGAAACTTGCTATAATCAAAGTGAAAGAAGGAGTGGGATTTTCATGGATCATGTAGTGTTAGAAATCGATTTGCATTTAATCAATAATATTCGGGTGATTTACTATGTTGTAAGCAACAGTGTCGAACAACGTGTACTGACGAATAAAATAAATGGTATTTTAGCAAAGAAAGACGTTCACCGATTCAATAATGGTGAAGGAAGTTATTATAGTATCCCAGTAGAAAAAATTATTTATACGACAGTCAAAGTCAGAGAAGATCTAGATACCAAAAAAGCATATGAACCTATTTTTACAACTTATTGATTGACAGCAGATGGAGGAAAAAAATGAATCCATATGAACAACTTATTCAAGATTTGATCGATGGAAAAATCGAAAAGATTGATGTAAAAAGAGAAGAATTAATGGCTTTTCGAGAAGCGTGGCTGAAGTTGGAGAATCGTAAATATGTGGTGGGAAAAGCCTCACTGAACGGCAATGTGACTTATCATTACGATCCGACACGTTTATTTTAGTATGAAGTATTCAGAAAAGAACCAAAGGAGGACGATGCAGTAGCATTGTCCTCCTTTGATTTTACAAAAGTGAAAGTTTTACTTATTTGAATAGATTTTTAAATTTGTTTTTGACACTGTCGATATTTACATCTTTTAAAAGATTTTGGGCTTTCTCTTTATAAGGTCCTAATTGTTCTTTATGTTCTTCGATAAATCGTTTTGCGCCATCGAAATTGCCGTTCTTAATCATTTCCTTGACTTTTTGAAATAATTCTTCTTGATTCATTTTGAACACATCCTTTGCTATCAACATGATTTTTTACATGGACAAAACGAGAAAAACTGATTTATCCACACGTCAATAATATCAAATAACGATCATTTTTACTAAAAAAACACTCGATTCTCGCTTCTAAAGTAGGAGAAAAATCTCCAACTTGGGACGGATGGAATTTCTTTAACTGACCCATATACTGAATATATAACAAGGAGGTAGAAAGATGAAAGTGATTAAATATTTGATTGGACTGGCGGCGATTAGTGGTATTTTGCTATTTGGACTGAAATATTATACTGAAGGAAGTTATGGAGAAATCCCTGGTATACTTGATCAGCTAAATCCATTAGTTGAAAAAGGAGAGGTCTATGTAAAGACACAAAAACCAGAGGAAGTAAATGAATATGGTACAGCAAGGTATGTGCAGAAAGCTGCTGATGCCAATGGGAAAGAACGAACGGTTGAATTTAATGGTCTTTCTGTGTTAAAAGAAAATCATTATTTGAAAATCAGCAATAAAGGAGCACACATAGAAACGTATGAGGAAGTTCCTAGAGAAAAAGTTCCAGAGAAAGCATTAGCAATTATTGGGTAAATCAGTTTTTGTATTAAGAATACGCCCGATTTTATTATTCATAATTTAATTATGTAAACTAAATAGAAGTAGTAAAAATAATACAATAATCCCCCTGCAAAAAGATTGTTCTTTTACAGGGGGTTCATTTTTTCAGCAAGCACATCAAATTGGGATGGCAGGGTTCGAACCTACAATTGCTTGATTCAGAGTCAAGTGCCTTACCAGTTTGGCTACATCCCATTTATTCAACAAAATAATCATAGCACTTTCCTAAAAAAACGCAAGTTATTTTTCTTGATCGGATAGTTGTTGCTTTACTCGTAAAAGGCGGCGTACTAGTTTCTTTTCTAATCCAGCAGGAAGGGCAATCAGTTCTGCTACTGACAAGACGGTGTCCAATAACTGATATTCTTTGACAGGTTCATTCATAATATGATAAATGTTTGCTAAACGTTCAATATATTCAAAGCGAGTATACTCTGTTCGAGCAATCAGAAATTTCAATAAATCGGTGGCTTTCTCGTACTCTTGATCTGCGTAATAAACAAGAGATTGACGATACAATTTGATTTCCAGTTCATTGAGGGTAGCAGGTCTGCGACGCTCGTTCCACTCATTAATAGAGACTTTACCTTGAACATTTCCCTTGCAGTCACGGACAAAAATAATCGGAATTTCATTTGGATCCATTTTTTTATGTGTGAATTTTTCCATTATCTACGCTCCCTTCAAAGGTTTGGTATCTTGAGTATAAGGGATTTTTGTTTGAATTACTAGCTTTTCTCCAAAGTTAGCATCTGTCCACCCATTGCAGTGAAAATCGCCGAAAAATCGTTGATCGGTACTGCTCGATTTTTTACACCATAGGGATCGTTGACATAAATATTTTCTTTGACATATCCAGTGACTACACAAGCATGAACAAGAGGAGTGACTCTTACTTCTCCATTATTTGTGGTCCAAGTCATAAAATCAGTTTCATCTGGGACTTCAAAATTGATAGTCACAGAAGTCCAGACAGGATTTCCTTTAGATAGTGCTTTTTTGATATCATCGAGTTGAGCATCGGTTTTTGGAAAAGTGTGATAATCCGTTTGGACGATTTGCTGAGCAAGGGAGGCAACTGGGGGAACATAGACGCCCATAGCCCAGTCTCCGCCACTGATATCACCAACAAATCCTTCATTAGGATCGCCATGAGTCCCATCTGCATTGAAAACAGGGACGTAATCCAATTGCTCAGCTAACTGGTTTTTAGTTGTTTCATAACCATAAAAAGATAAAAGCATAGAAAGCGAAGTGACTTCACAGCCATTTTCTAAAGAAGGAGAATCAAACTGGCTCTCTAATGGAACATCTAGTAAAACTTCTGCTTTCTCTTTTGTCTTTTTTGTTTTTTGTGTTGAACTTTTTTGTGCAGTGTTCATTGTATGTTCTGGAGAATGGATATGTAGGTAATAACTTGTACCGCTTAATAAAAGAGCAGCTGTGCCCCCTAGAAACAATAGTTTTTTGAACGTTTTTTTCTTCATTTGAAAACTCCCTTTTCAGCTGTTTATCTTTCCTATTATAAATGTATTTTTATTGGAAATGGAAGTATTATATTTTAATATGTAGGAAATAATTAGTTTTTAAGGAATATGTTTTAATTTTTTGAAAAAAATTCTTCTAAATACAACAGCTGTTTTAATTGTGAAAACGAAAACAGTACGCTATAATGCCTGTAAGGTTGATTTTTAACTGTAAATAAAAATCAATGAGTTAAATCTCCAAAGAAATAGCAGTGGTAATGTGGAGAAAAGTTCCAGCAGTTTAGGAGGATTTTGATGACGGAAGAAATGATTAATTTAGGAGAACAATATGCATGCAAACCAATTGGTTTTACAAAAACGGTCATTGGTGAAGTTGTATCAAAAATGACAAACTGCGCCGTGGTCAAAGTTGCCCAATGTGCTGCAGAGGACCAAGAATTATTAGATGAAAAAGCAAGCATGGTTGTTGCAAAATATGATACATTTGAATAAAGAAAACAATTGGACGTGCGGCGTGCTGCAAGTCCAATTTCTTTGAGAAGGTAAATCAGTATTCTTTTCCTATTTTCTGGAGAAGAAAAAGCGAGGCGAGTTGTCATGGTAACATTCTTTACGGTTCTATTGTTTTTATTCGTTGTTGTGATGTTTTTATTTCTTTGGCTGGTTCGAAAAGAAATTATTTATCGGACTGTGCGAAATCGATGGGTCTACTTGGTGATACCCTTCTTAGTGTCACTAGTCATTTGGTATACACTCATCAGTCATCCTACAGCAGATGAATTGGCAAAAGGGATCTTGTCAGCAATGATTTTTATTAGTTTTTTGTTGGACAGCAGAGGAATCACAGAAGAAGGACTTGTTTTGAATAGCTTTGACAAAAAAGGTGTTCCTTTTTCTGAGATCAATAAAATTGTATTATATCAGCCAAAAGGTTCTAAAATCGTAAAAATGAATTTTTTCCGAAACGGATGGCGAGGACCGATGCTGAAATTTTCTGCATCATTAGAAGAATTAGTTCCATTTTTGTCCCAACGCTTAAACGATGAGGCAGAGATTGATATTATGATTGATCCAGAATAAAAAACAGAGGTTGCGACAAGATGTTTGTCACAACCTCTGTTTTTTATTTCAAATAAAATTATCCAAATACGCGGAAGCGATCGGCATCGTTCATGTATTCTTTTTCCCCAGCCGGTGTTTCTGGTGAACCGAATACTAATTGCGAACGTAGTTTCCAGTTTGAAGGGATATTCCATTCTTTTGCAACTGCTTCGTCAATAACTGGGTTGTAATGTTGCAAGTTTGCGCCCAATCCTTTATCAACTAATGCTACCCAAGTATTAGCTGTTGCGATTCCGTTTGATTGTTCTGACCAATCTGGGAAGTTGTCTGCATATAATTCAAATTGTTCTTGTAGACCTTTTACCACGTCAGTATCTTTGAAGAATAATACTGTACCATAACCATTTTTGAAACCAGCTAATTTGTTTTGTGTATTTGGGAAAGCTTCTGCTGGAGTCAATGGGCGAAGTGCTTCTTCAGTGATTTCCCAAAGTTTTTCATGTGCATCTCCGAAAAGGATAACTGCGCGTGTTGATTGAGCATTGAAAGCAGTTGGGCTTTCTTTAATTGCTTCTTTGATCAAAGTTGTTAATTCTTCATTAGAAAGTGAAACATTACGTCCTAGATGATAGATTGAACGGCGGTTTTTCAAAGTGTCAGTAAAAGTTGTCATAATAAAATTTCTCCTTTGATTTGCGTTTTGCATTTTTTTAATTGATTACGAAATGAAGTATAGCACCTTACAAAAAGTAAGTAAACAGATATGCTCACAAAAAATAAGCGAAGTTAAAAAAACAATTTTAATAAGAAAAATCGTTATGTAAGGATTTTCTTAGTTATCGCTTTCATTGTTGTGTTTTAGGAATTTTTGCTTATTTGAAAAAAACAGCTGATATATAATTATTAAATCTCTATCTTCTTTTTTTTTATGATATTGCCATTAAAAATTACTTGTTTTTATAGAAAATTAGTTTATATTTCTTAAATAAGTTTTTTAGTTAAATTTTTCGGTAAAGATGTATAATATTTTCTGAAAATTTAAAGAATTGGGGTATAGATTATGGAAAAACAGCAAGACAAGGGCTTCTTCGGGCAGCCGAAGGGATTGTCAACTTTGTTCTTCACTGAGATGTGGGAACGATTTAGTTATTACGGTATGCGTGCATTACTTATCTATTATATGTACGATACAGTTGCCAACGGGGGACTTGGATTACCACGAGCAACAGCATTAGCTATCATGTCGATCTACGGATCTTTGATCTACATGTCTAGTATCGTCGGCGGATGGGTATCTGACCGAGTGTTAGGAGCAAAACGCACTGTATTCTTCGGTGGAGTTTTCATTATGCTTGGCCACATCGTCTTGGCTTTACCATTTGGTGTAAGTACATTGTTTGTTTCGATGGCATTGATTATTATCGGAACCGCCTTTTTGAAACCAAATGTTTCTGGCATGGTCGGACATCTTTATTCAAAGACTGACTTGCGAAGAGATGCAGGATTTTCGATTTTTTACATGGGTGTCAACTTAGGGGCATTATTAGCACCACTAATCGTTGGTACAATCGGTCAAGAATATAACTATCATTTAGGGTTCTCTTTAGCTGCTATTGGGATGTTCTTTGGATTATTACAATACATCATCCAAGGACGCAAGACATTAGACGGAGTGGGTACAACACCGCCGAATCCTTTGACAACTGAAGAACGTAAAGGATTCATCCGTAACTTGATCATCGCACTTGTTGTTATCGCTGCAGTATTCGGCGGGGCACAACTAACTGGTCATCTGACAATTGACTTTTTTGTCAATACAATCAGTGTATTGGGGATTATCTTACCGTTGTATTACTTTATCAAAATGCTGACTTCAAAAGATGTAACTGCTGAAGAAAAACCAAGAGTATGGGCTTATATCCCATTATTCCTTGCAGCAATCATTTTCTGGTCATTACAAGAACAAGGTTCATCTATCTTAGCTTTATTTGCTAGTGAACGTACACAATCTACGCTATTTGGTGTAACGATCCAAGCAAGCTGGTATCAATCATTGAATCCAATTTTCATCTTTATTCTGACACCAGTATTCGTAACGATGTGGACGAAACTTGGTGAACGTCAACCATCTACAGTAGTGAAATTCTCTCTTGGACTTTTATTTGCAGGATTATCGTACTTGCTATTGATGTTGCCGGGTATGCTTTATGGTACAAGTGGGAAAGTAAGTCCATTGTGGTTGTTGGGAAGTTTCTTCATCGTGGTTATTGCTGAATTGTGTCTTTCACCAGTTGGTTTGTCTGTGACAACAAAATTAGCACCACGAGCATTTGAATCACAAACAATCGCTATTTGGTTCTTAGCTGATGCTTCTTCACAAGCAATCAATGCACAAATTGCACGCTTCTACACACCGGGAACAGAATCTGCTTACTTCGGTATTATCGGTGCAGTAGCAATCGTCGGTGGTATCTTGCTATTTACTGTGAAAGAACCAATCAAAAAACTAATGGGATCTATTCATTAATCAATGAACATAAAGACAGGAATTGCTTATTTGCAGCAGTTCCTGTTTTTTGCGTATACTTAAAAAAGTAGAAATATCAGAACCTTAAAAGGATATAATTTGAAGAATATAGAACAAATGTTCAGTATTTTTTGATATAATAAAGGAGCACCGTATCATGTGTTGAAGGAGGAAAAGCATGTCTTTACAATTTATTCTTGGAAACGGGAAAAAAGATCACCGTCAAGTCTTGATCGACGAAGCATCCGCTTGGATCGACCAGGATGCAAGTAACCAAGTATTTTTCCTTGTTCCCAACTACAGCAAATTCGAACAGGAACAAGAAATTTTAGCGGAGATGCGAAGAAGAAGCGGAAAAAAAGCTTTCAGCACAACAAACGTTCAAGTATTTAGTTTTTATCGTCTGGCTTGGTATTTGCTGCAACAGACAACTCTTCTTACAGGAAATGAATTATCAGAATCAGGATCTGCAATGATCTTGCGACAGATTTTAGAAAAAAATGAGGAAGAATTAACAATCTTTCGCGGAGAAATCAATAAAAGAGGGTTTATTCGTCAATTACAAGAACTTTACAGTGAATTGCGTACAGGAAATATTCAACCAGAAGACCTGATGCTTTTATTTGGTGATTCACCTAATGCAGAAGACCAGCAACTTAAAATGAAAGACTTGAAGCTGATTTTTTCAGCTTATGACAGCGAATTGACTCAACGTGCACTAACAAATGAAGATGCACTATCTATACTAGCAAATTATATGCAGACACAAGATTTCAACAACGTCAAATTTATTGTCAGTGGTTTTTCTCGAATCAATGGTCAAGAGTATCAATTACTGCAGGCAATGATGGAAAAGGGGCAATTGGTTGTCGATTTATTGCTGGATCGTCCTTATACAGCGGATCTTCCAGAAGTACTTACGCTCTTTCATGAGACTGGAAAGCTTTATTTCCGTCTTTTTCAAAGTGCAAGAGAACGGAAAGTCCCTATATTAGTGGACCGATTTGCACCAGAGCAGACTCGTCCGACAGAGCTTCAACTGCTGCAAACAATGTGGGAAGAGACATCTAGCCAAAAGAAAGCGGCAGTACACAAATTAGGGGGACAAGAGCATCTCCATTTGTGGGAAGCTGAAAATCCAACTGAAGAAGTCCGACAATTAGCTGTTGAAATCAGACGACTAGTCAGTGAAGAAAACTACCGTTATCGTGATATCCAAGTGCTGACAAAAAATATGTCTTTATATGGAAATATCCTTCGGCCGATCTTTCAAGAAATGGCAATTCCTTTTTATATCGATGAAGAACAAATGATGGAAAATCATCCGCTGATCGAATGGATCAACAGTCTGTTCGCTCTTGACCGCTATTCTTATCGGCTAAGTGATATTATGCGTTTTTTCAAAACTGAATTATTTCTGTCGACGGAAGCAGAAACCGAACTTGATGAATGGAAACAAGAGCGAGATGAATTCAGGAAAAAACTGGACATCACTGAAAATGTAGCACTTGCTTACAATTATCAAGGAACTTATTGGACTCGTGAAAAAGACTGGCAGTTTGTGGCGTATGATTTTGAAGCAGAACAGATTGAAGACGTACAGTATTTGGAAGAACAGTCAAATACGATTAGACGATTATTTCAGAAAGCTGTACCAGTATTTTTGAAAAAAATAAAGAAAAGCAAAACAGGACAAGAGGCCGCAAATGGTTTTTATCAATTTTTGATCCAAAGTGGCGTACAGCAACAATTATTGTTTTGGCGTAATCAGGAAGTAGACAGAGGAAACTTAGAAGCGGCAAGAAACCATGAGCAGACATGGGGAGCGCTGATTGATCTGTTGGATGAATATGTAGTAATTTATGGTGAATCGGCTTTTGACTGGTCACTGTTCCAAGAAATCATTACGAGTGGTCTAGAAAATCTAAGTTATGGTAAAATCCCTACCGCAATCGACCAAGTGCGAATCAATCGTTTGGAATTAGTTCGACCAAATCAAGCTGCCGTCACTTTTGCATTAGGGTTGAATGATCAAGTGTTTCCAGACCGAAAAGAGACAAAAGGATTGTTGTCCAGTGAAGAACGAGAAGTATTAAATCAGGCCTTGCCAGATGGACAGTTTTTATTCGACCCATCAAAGGAAAGTATCTCTTTTGAGCCTTTCCAAGCCTATCTTGTTTTTCTTTCCGGAACAGATCGATTATATCTTAGTTATGCACAAAGCTATGACACAGATGGTTCGCTGAAGATGTCTCCTTATTTGCGTAGAATCACAGAATATTTATCTGTTCCCGTCGAGAGAAAAGAGCATTTGACGATCGAAAGCGACCCTAATTGTTATGTAGGGACTTACAGAAGCGGAATCAATACAGTCAATAGGATTTATCGATTAGCTTTAGATGAAAAAAAACCTGTACCAAAGCACTGGCAAAAGCTCAAAGAATTAGTACTGAATTCGTCATGGCGAAATTTTGCTTTACAGATTTTTGAAAGTCAGGAACATTTAAATGTTCCTGTTTCGATGCCAGAAAAAATGGCGGAAGAGCTTTATGGAAAAGAAATTTATACTTCAATTTCACGTATGGAGAATTTTTATAATTGTGAATACAAATACTTCATGCAATTTGGTTTGAAATTGAAAGAACGAACTGTTTATGGTCTAACTCCAGCAGCAACTGGTGATTTTTATCATGAATCATTGGATCGTTTCTTCAAGCTACTGTTTTCAAACCAATTATCCTTAGTGAATATGTCCGATGCGCAGCGTAGAGACTTTACTGAAAAAGTGCTGCAGGAAGTATTCGGAGAACTTCGGTTTGAGATATTGGATAGTTCTGCAAGAATGAACTATATCCGCTACCAGTTAGGACAGACGATTCAAAAAGTGGCATGGGCTTTGCAAAAACAGAGCAAAAATACAGGCATGCATCCTCTTCAGACAGAGATTCTATTTGGTCAGATTGCTGGAGCAAAAGGTATCACAGGTCTGGAATTACCGTTGAGTAATGGTGGAAAACTCCATGTTCGAGGGAAAATCGATCGAATCGATGTAGCTTCTGAACAAGAAGATACTTGGCTAAGCGTCGTTGATTACAAATCTAGCGGACGTTCATTCGATGTCACAGAAGCTTATTATGGCATGGCTATGCAATTATTGACGTATCTGGACGTAGCATTGATGGATGCGGTACGTTTGACTGGAAAGGCGGCTGTTAAACCAGCAGGATCATATTATTTACATGTTCATAATCCTGTATTGACGGAGACAGATGATGTAGAGAAGAATACATTGAAAAAATTTAGTTATGATGGCGTTTTTGTCGATGATCCCGCTCTTTTAGAAGTACTAGATCATTCACTGGAAGCAAAAGAACAATCACTGATCTATCCAGTGAAAAAAAATGCGAAAGATGAATACCAAAAAGGTAGTTTCAGTAAAGACAAATTTTTCACGGAAGAAGAACTGCAACTATTCATGGCGCATAATCGGGAAAATATGCGGTTAGCTGGAGATGCGATTACTTCCGGAGAAATCAAACTAAATCCAGCTTATAAAGATAAACAGCGGATTGCCTGCGAATTTTGTCCATTCAGAAGCATCTGTACGTTTGATGTGATGCTGAAAGAAAATAATTACCACCGTCTGGAGAAAATAGATAAGGAAGAAGCACTGCGTAGAATATTGAAAAGGAGTGAAGAAGAGTGAATCAAATTCCTTTAAAACCGCAAAATGAACGATTCACAGATGATCAGTGGCAAGCGATTTTTGATCAAGGAGATAATCTATTAGTCTCTGCGTCTGCCGGATCAGGTAAAACTACAGTGCTTGTTCGAAGAGTGATTGAAAAACTAAAAATGGGTTTTGATATCGATGAATTATTGATTGTGACATTTACTGAAGCTGCCGCAAGAGAAATGAAAGAAAGAATTCAAGAGGCATTACAAGAATCCGTCAATAGCGAAAGTGACCCTGTACGTAGACAGCATTTTACTAAGCAGTTAGTTTTATTGCCCACAGCGAATATCTCAACCTTACATGCTTTTTGCCTGACAGTTATTCGACGTTATTATTACTTAATTGATATTGATCCAGTCTTTCGCATGTTAACAGATGAAACAGAAACGATCTTGATGAAGGAGGATGTGTGGGACGAGCTGAGAGAAGCACTTTATGCAGAAAATGATGAACGATTTTTCCAATTAACAATGAATTTTTCTAATGATCGTTCAGATGACGGCTTGACGAATCTGGTGTTTTCTCTTTATGAGTTTGCCCGTGCCAACCCTGACCCCCAAAAATGGCTAGAACAGTTAAGCGATAATTATCGTTTGCCTGAGGGGCTAGCTAAATCTCGATTATATCAAGAACAAATCCGTCCTTTAGTTTTGGCAGATATATACCAATGTGTACAGTTATATGAACAGATGACTCAGTTAGCACAAGGTGAAGGATTAGAAAAAATGAATGAGCAAGTAGCTGGAGAACAACAGCAGATCAAGAATATCTATGAAGCGTTCTCGCAAGATCGGTTAGAAGAAGCTTATGCTGGTTTGGAACAACTAACTTTTTCAACTTTTAAGAGCAGCCGGAAAGCAGAATTGAAAGAAATTTCCAATGAAGTCAAGGGCATGAGGGATAAAGCAAAAAAACTGATTCAGCAGATAAGTAAAAGTTATTTTCCTGTTTCCCCAAGCCAAATGGAAGAATTAACGGACAAAGCACTACCGTTAGTCGAAGAAATGACAAAAGTCACGCAAAGCTTCATGGACGGTTTCAGTATGCGTAAACGGGAAAAAGGTGTGCTGGATTTCAATGATCTGGAACATTTAGCGTTGCAGATTCTCACAGAAAAAACGAAAGATGCATGGCTGCCAAGTGAAGCTTCAAAACATTATCGAAAAAAATTCAAAGAAGTAATGGTAGATGAATATCAAGACGTGAACCAATTACAAGAAGCCATTTTATACTGGCTAAGAGAACCTGATGATACAAAAGGAAATATGTTCATGGTTGGGGATGTCAAACAATCCATCTATTCTTTCCGTTTAGCAGATCCTAGTTTATTTATCGGGAAATACGAGAATTTCTCAAAGAAAGAAGGCGGACGTCGAATCGTTTTGGCTGAGAACTTCCGCTCTAGAAAAGAAGTCCTTTCTTTTACGAATCTTATTTTTGAACAACTAATGGATCCAGCAGTGGGTCAAATCAATTATGATGAAGCAGCCAAACTGATCCAAGGATTTTCAGACTTTCCAGAGAATGAACAGTTTGAGCCGGAAATCATGATCTATGAAAAAGAACAGGAAGAATCAGAGATTGAGATTCCGACGGATGATATACTGGAAGACAAAACAGAAGGCGAACTTTTTATGACAGGACTAAAAATTCGTCAATTAATTGATTCCTCCTTTATGATTTATGATAAAAAATCAAAAAAAAGTCGTCCGATAGAGTACAAAGACATTGTTCTCTTGACACCTACAAAGAAGAACAACTTAACGATTTTAGAGATTTTCAAAACATTGGATATTCCATTAGAGATGAATGATGCTCAAAACTATTTTCAAGCGACAGAAATTCGCACGATGATCTCGCTGCTACAATTAATCGATAATCCCTATCAAGATATTCCGCTTGCGGCTGTATTGCGCTCACCGATCGTGGGTCTGATTGAACCAGAATTAGCCAGCATTCGATTAGCTGACCGTGCACATACTTACTATGATGCTGTGCTTGCTTATCAAGCATCAAACGAAGATGAATTAGCAGCTAAGCTGGAACATTTTGGCAAGCAACTAGAGCATTGGCGAGAACTTGCTCGCCGTTCTTCGATCACTGACTTGTTATGGGATATCTATTATGAGACGGGATATCTAGAGTATGTGGTCGGTCTGCCAGCAGGGGCACAGAGACAAGCCAATCTTTATGCATTGGTTGATCGTGCCAAAGCTTACGAGCAAAGTTCTTTCAGAGGATTATACCAGTTTGTGCGTTTCATTGAAAAAATGCAAGAAAAAGATAAAGACTTAGCAGAACCAGTCATTTCAATAGAAGATAATGCTGTTCGCGTTATGACGATCCATGCAAGTAAAGGCTTGGAATTCCCAGTTGTATTTTTGTTAGATATGACAAAGGAGTTCAACTTACAAGACTTGCGCAATCGGTATGCTTTTGAAGAAAAACTTGGAGCAGGAATTCGCTATATGGATCCTGAAACACGAGTGTTATATGATACGTTACCGTTTCAAGCCATCAAATTGGCAAAGCAAAACAAATTGTTGTCGGAAGAAATGCGTAAATTGTATGTAGGATTGACTCGGGCAGAACAAAAGCTTTTCATTGTCGGTTCCTATAAAAATAAAGAGCAAATGATCCAAACGTGGTCTGAAGCAGCTGATCATGAGGAGTTGGTTTTTGATCCTGCGCTACGTTTGAAGGGCAGAAGCAGCTTGATGAATTGGATTGGTTACGGATTGATCCGTCATCCTGAAATGCAGAAATACTTAGAGGAAGAAATTTCGACTTCTCTTCTTCAACATTCAAATGCACAGTTTTCTATTTCATGGATGAATCAGCAATCGATCATTGAACAAAGACAGTTGCTTGCTGAAAAAGAACTGGTTAACTTAGATCAGCAGATGAAAGAAGATGAAACTTTATTAGCAGATTCGTTACAAAAACGTCTGGCATATGAATATCCTTATCAAGCTTCTTCACAAACCACAAGTTATCAATCTGTATCTGAAATCAAACGATTATTCGAAGATCCAGATGATACACAAGAATCACGTTTGACTCTGGAAAGCAGTCAGAACAAAGCAGCATCCCGTCAATTTCGTTATACGCAAGAACAACTAGCAGAACCAAAATTTTTGCAAAAAGATCGGCAAGTGTCAGCAGCTACTGTTGGAACTGCTACGCATGCTTTGTTACAATTACTGCCATTAGAGATGCCAACTACAGAGAGTATCCATCAAAAATTACAGGAATTGGTAAGGAAACGGTTAGTAGACGAAAAAGTCGCGAAAAAAGTAGATGTTTCTTCTATTATATGGTTCTTTCAAACAGAACTTGGTCAACAGCTGATTGCCAACAAAGAAAACGTAAAACGAGAACAACCTTTTTCCATGCTGCTTCCTGCTGACGAAGTATTTCAAGACTATCCAAATCAAGAAGATGAACTATTAATCCACGGAATCGTCGATGGATACCTAGAAGAAAAAGATCATCTCAATATCTATGATTTTAAAACAGATTTTATTTTACCTCCGGATGATCCAGCAGAAATAGATGCAATCGTCCAAAAATATCAAGGACAGCTAAGACTTTACCAACAAGCAATGTCAGAAGCTTTGAATAAGCCAGTAGAAAATGTTTTCCTAATTTTGCTTCGAGTGAAACAAATTATAAACATTAACAAATAATTATAATTGAGCAAACTTGACTTATGTTTTGTAAGGATTATGCTATACTCTGGGAAGAGGTGAGTATGATGGAGCTAACACAGACAGAATTCGTTTTATGCCCTAAATTTGAAAAAACATTCTCTATTTTAGGAAAAAAATGGAACGGATTGATTATCGATGTACTACTCGAAAACGGTCCGCAACGCTTTGTTGAGCTTGCGGCAAAAATCCCGATGGTCAGTGATCGAGTATTAGTCGAACGCTTGAAGGAATTAGAAAAAGAAGGAATAGTCACTCGAAACTTTGCCTGTAGCGAAAAGAGCCGTTCAGAATATCTCTTGACTGAAAAAGGAGCAGACTTGCAAAAAGCGATGCGTCAAATACAAGTTTGGAGCGAAAAATGGGTCACAGAGGAAGAATGCGGTTGATTTTGTAAAAAAAATCTTGTAAACTATAGTCCATACGAATAAGTAAAGAACGATGACGAAAAAGAGTAGTTTGGCTAAACCAGTTCAGGGAGATCTGTCGCAGACTGAAAGCAGATCCTGTGTTTGAAAAATGAAGTTCACTTTCCGAGTTCGTCTGATAAAATCAGACCGGCAATTGTCGTTAACGAAGTAAGAGTGCGGTGTAAGTCATTTATCCGCAAATTAGGATGGTAACGCGAAGACCTCGTTCCTTAACAGGAATGAGGTCTTTTTGTTTTGTATTTGGAATTTAAAGGAGGAACAAGCACATGTCTCTACAAGCACAATTAGAGAGCTTGAAAGAAGCAACGCTCGTCAAAATCACAGCGGCACAAGATTTAAATGAATTAAATCAAATACGTGTTGAAACGTTAGGAAAAAAAGGACCGATCACAGAAGTATTACGTGGGATGAAAGATCTAAGTCCAGAAGAGCGACCAAAAGTCGGAAGTTTCGCAAATGAGATCCGAGATCTTTTGACAGAAGAGATCGAGCGAAAAAAACAAGTATTAGAAGAAGAAGCGTTAAATGCAGCTTTGGCAAAAGAAACAATAGACGTGACACTACCTGGTAGAAAAGTAAAACATGGTACACGTCATATCGTGACACAAATCATGGAAGAAATTGAAGATATTTTTGTGGGTATGGGCTATCAGATCGTAGAAGGATATGAAGTAGAATCTGATCATTACAATTTCGAACGGATGAATCTGCCAAAAGATCATCCAGCAAGGGACATGCAAGATACTTTCTATATTTCAGACGAGATATTGATTCGGACACATACTTCACCAGTCCAAGCACGGACAATGGAAAAACATGATTTCTCTAAGGGTGCTCTACGAATGATCTCGCCAGGGAAAGTCTTCCGCAGAGATACAGATGATGCGACCCACAGTCATCAGTTCCATCAAATTGAAGGGCTAGTTGTTGATAAAAACATCACAATGGGCGACCTTAAAGGAACATTAGAAGTCGTAATGAAAAAAATGTTTGGGGAAGATCGTGAAATTCGTTTGCGTCCAAGTTATTTCCCATTTACGGAACCATCAGTAGAAGTAGATGTCAGCTGTTTCAAATGTGGTGGTGCCGGTTGTAACGTATGTAAATACACTGGATGGATCGAAATTTTAGGAGCTGGCATGGTACACCCGAATGTGTTGAAGATGTCAGGAATCGATCCAGAAGAATATTCAGGCTTTGCTTTCGGCCTTGGACCAGACCGCGTAGCTATGTTGCGGTATGGAGTGAATGATATCCGTAATTTCTATCAAAATGACTTACGTTTCTTAAGTCAGTTCAAGGGGGAGTAAGAAAATGTTAGTTTCATATAAATGGCTCAATCGTTATGTAGATTTATCGAATGTAACACCAAAAGAATTAGCGGATAAGATGTCTGTGACAGGAATCGAAGTAGAAGGAGTAACGGTTCCAGAAGAAGGCTTGAAAAAAATCGTTGTCGGTGAAGTCAAGGAATGCGTACCACATCCAGATTCTGATCACCTTTCTATTTGTCAAGTCGATATTGGCGAAGACGAACTGTCTCAAATCGTTTGTGGAGCGCCTAATGTGAAGGTTGGAATCAAAGTGATTGTTGCACTTCCTAACTCACGTATCGCTGGTAATGTAAAAATCAAAAAAGGAAAAATGCGTGGCCAAGTATCAAATGGCATGATTTGCTCATTACAAGAAATTGGCTATTCAGATAGTGTTATACCGAAAGAATACGCTGAAGGTATCTATTATATGCCACAAGAAGCTGTAAATGGCGATCCAGTTTTTCCTTATTTGGATATGGATGATTCGATTATTGAATTATCTATCACACCGAATCGTGCGGATGCATTGTCAATGCGTGGCGTAGCTTATGAAGTTGGGGCAATTTATCGTCAGACTCCTACATTCGATGACGAAAAGTTGCTAGAATCCTCACGACCTGCTAGCGATAAAATTCAAGTGGAAGTTGAAGATAAAGAAGCAGTTCCTGCTTATCAAATCAGAATCATTGAAGGAGTAAGAATCCAGCCAAGTCCTCAATGGCTACAAAATCTTTTGATGAACGAAGGCATTCGTCCAATCAACAATGTAGTAGATGTGACGAACTATATTTTGCTTTTATTCGGACAACCACTACATGCATTTGACTACGACAAATTGAAATCAAAAGAGATCTTTGTCCGCCGTGCAAAAGAAAATGAAACATTAGTAACACTAGATGGAGAATCTCGGGAATTGACAACTGACAATCTCGTCATTACTAACGGCAAAGAACCAGTTGCTTTAGCTGGTGTCATGGGAGGGTTAGACTCAGAGATCACGAATGAAACAACAACAGTTGCACTAGAATCTGCTTTATTTGATCCAATTTCGATTCGTCGTACAGCAAAACAATTTAATTTGCGTAGTGAATCCTCTGCACGTTTTGAAAAAGGAATCAACCATGCGACTGTTGGAGAAGCCAGTGAGGTTGCTGCAGCAATGATCGTTTCTCTTGCGGGTGGGGAAGTTCTACAAGGCGCGGTCAAAGGCTCAGAGATCAAAGCAGAAGACGTATCAGTGAAGATTTCACTTGAACGCATCAATCAATATTTAGGAACATCTCTTGTCGTTAAAGAAGTAAATGAGATTTTTGAAGCACTTGGATTTAGCTATGAAGAAAAGGAGCATGTTTATTCCGTAGTAGTACCACCAAGACGCTGGGATATCCAAATCGAAGCAGATATTATCGAAGAAGTTGCTCGTATTTATGGATACGACCAGTTGCCATCTACACTTCCAAGTGGAGAAACGGTTGCTGGAAGCTTGTCAAAAGAACAAGAAACTACTCGTAAAATTCGTACAATCTTTGAAGGAAGCGGATTGAGCGAAGCAATCAGTTATGCATTGACAACAGAAGAAAAATCAAGACAGTTTGTTATAAATGAAAGTAATATTACACGTTTGGACTGGCCAATGAGCGAAGAACGTTCTGTATTACGAATGAATTTGATCAGCGGACTATTAGATGATATCAGTTATAACACTGCTCGAAAAAATACAGAGATTGCTTTATATGAAATTGGGCGGGTATTCTTCCAAGAAAATGATCCGTGCACACATCTGCCGCAAGAAGTAAAACATGCAGCAATCGCTATTTCTGGTATTTGGGAAGAAAAAGATTGGCAGACGAAAGCTCAAAATGTAGACTTTTTCACCATCAAGGGTCTTTTAGAAAACTTATTTGAACAACTAGGCATCACTGAAGATGTCCATTATCAAACAGTGACAGAAATGAAGGAAATGCATCCTGGAAGAACTGCTGCGATTTACCTTGGCGAAAAATTTATTGGTTTTGTCGGTCAAGTGCATCCAACGATTGCAAAAAGTTATGATATTCCAGAAACATATGTTGCTGAGTTTGATTTATCTGCTGTAGTGGAAGCTGCTCAAAAAGGGATTGTTTTCGAAGCAGTGACAAAATTCCCAGCAGTCAGCCGGGACATCGCTTTGCTTGTAAAAGAAACTGTGACAAATCAGGAATTAACAGAAGTTATCCGTTCTGCTGCCGGAAGATTTTTAACAGATATCCAATTATTTGATGTCTATCAAGGAGAAAACATTGAAAAAGGACATAAATCCATGGCGTATAGCCTGACATTCGTCAACCCAGAAGCAACATTGACAGATGAAGAAATCAATAAAGGAATGGAAAAAGTCGAAAAAGCGTTGGTAGAAAACCTAGAGGCAAGTATTCGCTAAGAGGGAAAATATAGTAAGTAACGATCAAGTAGCTTTTGAAGACCATACATTTGAAAAAGAGATGTGACACAACTTCGTCACATCTCTTTTTTTGATTTTAAAAAAGGAATAGCACAGAGACGAGATAAAAAAACAGGCCTTTACAGCCTGTTTTTTTAGAGTAAATGAATTAATGGAAGTAATTGATTCCCATTGCTGATTTTACTTCAGAAAGTGTTTGTGCAGCTACTTTAGCAGCTTCTTCACTACCTTTACGTAAGATTTCCATAACAGCTGAAGGATCTTTTTCCAATTCTTCTCGGCGCGCACGGATCGGTGCAAATTCAGCTTCCAATACATCAATGAGGTATCGTTTGATCTTTACATCACCAAGTCCGCCACGGCGGTAATGAGCTTTCATTTCTTCAATTGCTTCTTTATCTGTTCCGAATACATCCAAGTAGGTGAAGACCATATTCCCTTCTACTTGTCCAGGATCTTGTACATGGATGTGGTTTGGATCAGTATACATACTCATGACTTTTTTCTGTAAGACATCGGCAGGATCGGAGATATAAATACCGTTTCCTAACGATTTACTCATTTTGCCATTTCCATCGATTCCAGGTAATCTACCCATTCCTTTTGGTGGGAATACGCCTTTTGGTTCCACCAAAACTTCACCATATGTATGATTGAAGCTTTGTACGATTTCCTGTGTCTGCTCTAGCATTGGTTTTTGATCCTCGCCAACAGGTACAAGATTCGCTTTGAATGCAGTGATATCTGCTGCTTGAGAAACAGGATAGATAAAGAATCCTGTAGGCACGCTTTCACCGAATTTTTTTTGTTCGATTTCTGTTTTGACAGTCGGATTGCGCCGAACGCGTCCTACGCTGACTAAGTTCAAATAATACATGGTTAATTCAGCTAATTCCGGAATTTGTGATTGGATAAATAAAGTAGATTTTGCAGGATCTAATCCCACGGCTAAATAGTCTAAAGCAACTTGCAAGACATTTGATGAAACCTTCTCAGGATTTTTAGCATTATCTGTCAGTGCTTGCATGTCAGCAATCATGACAAACAGTTGGTTGTCTTCATCTGCCTGCATAGCCACTCGGGTTTTTAGAGAACCGACGTAATGCCCTAAATGCAGCTTCCCAGTTGGTCGATCTCCCGTTAAAATAATATTTTTCAAAAAAGACACCTCTTTACGATTTGTAAGTCTGAGCACTTAATATCTTACCGTTTTTCCTGAAAAGAAACAACAGTTCCTAATGAAAAAACAAGGAAAGAGGATAAAATAACTAATAGATTAGAAATGGAAGAAATATTTATGGGAGAATAAACGTTCTAAGAAACTTTACAAATTACTAAACTATCAGATATAATGTATTTTATTATACATCTTTAAAAGAAATCTTACTAAATAATAATGGGAGTGTAATTCTATGGCAATGATTAAATTTGATCACGTGGATAAATATTATGGCAAGTTCCACGCATTAAAAAATATCAATCTCGAATTCGAGAAAGGAGAAGTTGTCGTTGTCATTGGTCCTTCTGGTTCAGGAAAGAGCACGATGCTTCGCTGTATCAATGGATTAGAGACGATTTCTTCAGGCAAGCTACTAATTAATGATACTGACTTGCATGATAAAAAGACAAAGTTGACAGAAGTCCGAAAGAATATCGGCATGGTTTTCCAGCATTTCAATTTGTATCCTAATAAAACCGTTCTGGAAAATATTACATTAGCACCAATCAAAGTGTTAAAGCAAGACCAGGCAACTGCAGTCAAAAACGCGGAGAAATTTTTGAAAACTGTCAATATGTTAGATAAGAAAGATTCTTATCCTTCCATGTTATCCGGGGGACAACAGCAACGGGTGGCAATCGCCAGAGGTTTAGCGATGAATCCTGAGATGCTGCTGTTTGATGAACCTACTTCTGCTTTGGATCCGGAAATGATTGGTGATGTATTAGACGTTATGAAAAAATTGGCTCATGACGGTATGTCAATGATTGTCGTGACACATGAAATGGGCTTTGCCAAAGAAGTGGCGGATCGTGTTATCTTCATGGCTGATGGAGAAGTATTGGAAGACAGCAGAAATGTGAGAGACTTTTTCGAAAATCCAAATGAAGTCCGAGCACAGCAATTTATCAGTAAAGTTATCAATCATTGATAGGAGGAAAAAGATGCGCAGGTTAAAAAAAATACGCCTGATTTTCCTTTTAGGCATTGCTTTTCTTGCACTAGCCGGATGTAAAGGAAATGGGTTGGCAAATGAAGATATTTTAGAGCGAAGCAAATCTACCAATGAAATCATCTGGGGTGTCAAGTATGATACTCGATTATTTGGAATGATGGATATTGAGAGCAGAACTGTACAAGGATTTGATGTAGATATTGCAAAAGCAATCACTAAAAAGATCCTTGGTGACAATGGAAAAACAGAATTTGTTGAAGTCACTTCTAAAACTCGGATTCCATTATTGAAAAACGGAAATATCGATGCAATTATTGCAACGATGACGATCACAGATGAACGAAAAAAACAGGTTGACTTTTCAGATGTCTATTTCGATGCTGGCCAAGCTTTGTTGGTAAAGAAAGGAAGCCAAATCAAAAGTGTAGATGATTTGAATGCTTCTACAACGGTTCTAGCAGTCAAAGGTTCTACATCGGCTGCGAATATCCGACAGCATGCACCAGATGCAAAAATTTTAGAATTAGAAAACTATGCAGAAGCATTTACTGCTTTACAATCTGGTCAGGGAGACGCGATGACTACGGATAATGCGATTTTGTTAGGGATTGCAGATGAAAATCCAGAGTATGAGTTAGTTGGTGGAACGTTTACTAATGAGCCTTACGGGATTGCGATCAACAAAGGGCAAGAAAACTTCTTGAAAGCTGTTAACCAAGCGCTAGAGGAAATGCATGCAGATGGCACATACGATAAAATCTATCAAAAATGGTTTCCAAATGAAACTGAAGGAAAAGTAGAGTAAGGGGGAGAGGCAATGAGCGAATTGATACAGACTTATGGACCAATCTTTGTCGACGGGTTCAAGATCACATTGTTTTCGAGTGTCTTAGCACTTGTGTTTAGTTTGATTATCGGAACGTTAATGGCAATCTTCCAATTATCAAAGAATAAAGTAGTGAGCGCCTTAGCAAAGGCATATGTAGAATTTTTTAGAAACATTCCATTATTAATCATCGTGATGTTTTTTTATGTTGTCGTACCGATTTATTGGTTTAATCTAGATGGATTCCAAGCAGGTACGATTGGATTAACGATCTATACATCTGCTTTTATTGCTGAAACAGTACGTTCAGGGATTCAAACCGTACCAAAAGGTCAAACAGAAGCAGGACTATCTTCTGGTTTTACCTATTCAGAAATCATGCGTTATATTGTTTTACCGCAAGCATTCAAAATCGTTATCCCGCCATTAGGCAACCAATTTATCAACCTCGTAAAAAACTCATCTATTTTAGCAATCGTAGCTGGTTTAGATTTGATGTATCAAGGAGACTTGATCGCCAGTGAAACATTCAATACCTTCGATACGTATATCATCGTTGGGTTATTTTACTTAGTTATCACGCTACCGTTATCTTACTTAATGGTTTATCTTGAGAAAAAATGGGCGGTTCGTTCATAGAAGGAGGGGAAATACATGGATTTTAGCGGCGCTTTTTCATGGATGAATATCCGTTTTTTATTGGAAGGATTAAAGGTTACTGTTGAAGTTTCATTGTTTTCGATCATTTTTAGTTTCTTGATCGGTGGTCTGACAGGTGTGATTCGTTTTGCGAATATCCCTTTCTTTTCCAAAATCCTTGGTGTAGTGATTGATATTATACGGAATCTTCCATTATTATTGATCATTTTCTTCACTTACTTTGCCTTACCTCAAATCGGCATTCAGATGAACATCTTCTGGTCCGCTGTCGCAGCATTAACGATTTTTGAGTCAGCTATGTTGTCGGAAATTTTCCGAGCTGGACTCAATGCTGTTCCAAAAGGACAGATGGAAGCAGGATTATCAACGGGACTGACTTATGTAGAATCGATGCGAACGATCGTGTTACCGCAAGCATTTAAATCAATGATCCCGGCAATTGTGAGCCAATTGATTTCACTGATCAAAGATACTTCATTAGCAGTAATCATTTCTTTACCTGAACTTTCTCATCAGGCACGTATTATTTATGGACAGAACACCAATTATGTGCTTCCGATGTTCATCATCATGACACTTATGTACTTCGTGGTATGTTACGCGCTTTCTCTGCTTTCCGGTTACTTGGAAAAGAGACGGTACAGTTATTAATAGATGATTCTTTTAGCGGTTGTGGCAAACTAAAGTCACAACCGCTTTTCCTCTTTCCATTCGAAAAAAAGAGATTTCGATTGTTTTAAGCAAGTAAGAGCACTTGAAAATTCACGCTAAAAAGTACACAATAGGGAGGATAGAATTTATTGAAAAAAAGGATGATACGATTGACAGATAATCGCCCTATCGGATTTATTGATTCAGGTGTCGGCGGCTTGACTGTAGTAAAAGAAGCCCTGAAACAATTACCGAATGAAAATATTTTATTTGTAGGAGACACAGCACGCTGCCCATATGGCCCTAGACCCGCGGAACAGGTAATCCAGTATACTTGGGAAATGACGGATTATCTGGTGGAGCAAGGAATCAAGATGCTGGTGATCGCCTGCAATACCGCAACTGCGGTGGCTTTAGAAGAAATCAAAGCTGCTCTTTCTATTCCAGTCATCGGTGTGATCCTTCCCGGTACTAGAGCGGCAGTAAAAAAAACACAAAATAAACAAGTTGGCATTATCGGTACGATTGGTACGGTAAAAAGTCAAGCTTATGAAAAAGCACTGAAAGAGAAAGTACCAGAATTGACTGTGACAAGTCTTGCTTGTCCCAAATTTGTTTCAGTTGTCGAAAGTAATGAATACCATTCATCGGTGGCGAAAAAAATTGTGGCAGAAACATTAGCTCCTTTAACCACTAAAAAAATCGATACATTGATTTTGGGATGCACCCATTATCCATTATTACGCCCCATCATTCAAAATGTAATGGGAGAAAATGTTCAACTGATCGATTCTGGAGCAGAAACAGTAGGTGAAGTATCTATGCTGTTAGATTATTTCAATTTGAGCAATTCACCGCAAAATGGTCGGACATTATGCCAGTTTTATACAACTGGCTCTGCCAAACTTTTCGAGGAAATAGCTGAAGACTGGCTTGGAATCGGACACTTAAATGTAGAACATATCGAATTGGGAGGAAAATAAGGATGCGTCATGACGGGAGAAAAGCCCAAGAGCTTCGCAAACTGGAGCTTCAAACAAATGTTTTCAAATATCCAGAAGGATCGGTAGTGATCCGTTTTGGTGATACAACAGTTATTTGTTCTGCAACAATAGAAAATTCTGTTCCCCCTTTTTTGAGAGAAACAGGAACAGGATGGGTGACAGCAGAATATAGTATGCTGCCTCGAGCAACGAGTACGAGAAATCGTAGAGAAAGCAGCAAAGGGAAACTTTCTGGTAGAACAATGGAAATCCAGCGTCTTATTGGTCGTTCCTTGCGTGCAGTAGTAGACTTGGAAAAATTAGGAGAACGTAGTATCATCGTAGACTGCGATGTGATCCAAGCGGATGGCGGTACTAGAACAGCAAGTATCACTGGGGCATTTGTGGCATTGAAATTAGCCATTGAAAAACTTTTAAGAGAAAAAGAATTGTCAGAAGATCCAATAAAAGAACATCTTGCTGCAGTTAGCGTAGGAATCTTACCAGATGGGACTTGCGTCACAGATTTGGATTACCAAGAAGATTCCGCAGCACTTGTAGACATGAATCTTGTAATGACAGAATCTGGAAAATTCGTGGAGATTCAAGGAACTGGAGAAGAAGCAACGTTTGATGGTGAACAGTTGAATGAAATGCTCTTTTTTGGAAAAAACGCGATTGAAGATTTGATCAAAGAGCAAAAACATGCTTTGCTAACAGAGTTTGCTCAAAATGATGAGCGGATAGAAGAAACAAAAACAATCATCATTGCGACAAGAAATCCAGGAAAAGCAGAAGAGTTTCGAAATATGTTCAAAGAAGCGGGATATCATGTAAAAACATTACTTGACTATCCTGAATTGCCAGATGTGGAAGAAACTGGCAGCACATTTGAAGAAAATGCCCGATTAAAAGCAGAAACGATTGCACAATTGCTTGATCAGCCAGTCTTAGCAGATGATTCAGGTTTGAAAGTGGATGCTTTAGGCGGTATGCCAGGAATCTATTCTGCACGTTTTGCAGGGGAACAAAAAAGTGATGCGGGGAATAACGCCAAATTATTATATGAATTGACAGATGTGCCGGATGAAAAAAGAACAGCACAATTCCATTGTACGTTAGTATTCGCGGCACCCAAAAAAGACAGCCTTGTAGTAGAAGCGGAATGGCCCGGTCGAGTAGCCCGTATACCATCTGGCGAAAATGGCTTTGGGTATGATCCTTTATTTATCCCAGAAGGTAAGAAACAAACAGCAGCAGAATTATCGAGCGAAGAAAAAAACAAGATCAGTCATCGGGCTCAAGCAATGAAAAAATTGAGTGCCGAGTGGAAACAATGGCTGGAAGGAGAGAGATAGATGCGGTATTTAGTAGTAAGTGATAATCATGGAGACAGAGATATCCTCGTTGACTTAGTAGATCGTTATCGTTCTGAAGTGGATATCTTTTTCCATTGTGGTGATTCGGAATTAGAAGCTTCTGACCCATTATGGGATACATTCCAAGTGGTTCAAGGTAATTGTGATTATGGACCAGGATTCGAACAGAAAAAAGTGATCCAAACTGGTCAGGATACAGTATTCATGACTCACGGTCATTTATCGAATGTCCGATTTGGTTTGACACAGTTAGCAATCGAAGCTCGAGCTGCAACTGCCGATATGGTGTTTTTTGGTCATACCCATCAAATAGGCTGTGAGATGGATCAGAAAATCCTGTTTTTGAATCCTGGTAGCATTTCTCAGCCTAGAGGCCCGATCCAAATCCCATCATATGCTCTTATCGAAAGTTTAGATGACCAAATTTCTGTTCAATACTATAACCGTGCCCATCAGGCAGTTGAAGAGTTGGCCTTTTCTTTTTCGAGAGAGCGCTGAATAAAAAAACTCTAATTTTTAATAAAAATAAGCTTTATTTTATGAATTTTGCATCCGGTTTCGGTAAAATAGTAGTGTTGAATGAAATAGAAATGGAGGCCATCAGATGATTGGACCTATAGTAAGAGAAATGCTGCTGGAAAATCAGGAAACGTTTTTGATTCCTGCAGAAAATGTGGCAAATGTTATGTATCATCATCCATTGTCCCATGGTTTACTTGTGTTATCGAAGGTCGGTTATTCCAAAATTCCTGTATTAGGAAAAGATGATCACTTTGTAGGACTAGTAAGTTTATCAGATGTGGTCAATAAAATGATTGACTTGCAAACAATCAGCATGGACCCGTTAGAAGAACTAACGGTTGCTGATGTGACAGAAACAGATGTTCCGACAATTGATGAAAATTGGGAACTAGAAGAAGTACTCCATTTGTTAGTCGATTCGCCTTTTTTACCGGTTGTCACAGAAGATCGGATTTTCAAAGGAATCATTACAAGAAAAGAGCTGCTTAAAGCCGTAAACTTCATGGTGCATGAATTAGAACGTCGTAATATATTGTCTCCGAAAATCGAAGAATTAAAAGAACAAATCGATATCGTGAGCTAAAGAACGAGAAACTAAAAGATAATCAAAAAATAAGTAGAAAAAACAGCGTACCAGTTTTGACTTTATCTTGAAAAAGATGCTGGGACAAAAGCGTTTAACTCCAAGAAATAAGAAGGAATTCACGAAAATTGCTTTTCAAATTTTTGTGAATTTCAGCTTATTTCCGAAGGAGTTGCTTCTGCTTCCGCCGTTTATACGTGTTTAGAGCGTGGGACAAAAGTGTTCTTTACTTTTGTCCCACGCTCTTTTTAGTGAGATTCGTTGCATCGTTTGTCCAAATTATTTTCCGACAGCAATTGGACTGTTCGGAATCGTGAAACCAGAAGCTGTCAATTCTTTGACATAGGAGCTCAAGAACTCTTCTTTTAAGGCATATTGTTTTCCGTTCAATGCGTAGCAGACCGTACGAATCGCAAAATTGCTGTTTCCAAGATCCACTAATCCAAAGATAGAAGGTTCAGTTTGGAGCTCTTCTTGGTATTTTTCAGCTAATGTACGATTTACTCGATCAATGATCTCATAGATTTTGTCATATCCTTCTTCAGGAACAATCCGAATATCTAAAAGTACTTGCATATTTGCACGAGAGAGATTGCTGATCGTGGTGATGTTTCGATTCGGGATGAAATGGACAGTACCATCCGTTGCTTTCAGCTGAAGGGTACGGATACCAACAGATACGACGGTTCCTTCAATCGTTAAGTTTGCTAGCTTGATGTAGTCCCCAACATCCATCTGTTGTTCCATGATAATAAAAAATCCGGTAATAACATCACTCATGAACCCTTGGGCACCAAGACCGATTGCCACACCTGCAATTCCGGCACCAGCCAAAAGTGATCCGATCGGCACACCGATAGCAGATAAAATTGCATAGATAAAAAAGAAACCAAGGGTATAATGAAAAATAGTATTTAAAAGACTATGTAAAGTCTTTAAGCGGCTCTCGTTTAGAATGGCTTTTTTAGAATACTGATTAAAAGACTTGTCAATCAGATATTTTCCCACACGGTGAAGAATCCAAAAAAGGACGATCAAAAAAATCAGATATAAACTTTTTTGGATAAAGGCAGCCAAAATGGCGTCCCAATCAATCCCGTCCCAAAACCGCTGAAACGCATTTACTTTGCTGACAGCTTGATCTGTCAATGTCTCGCCAGAAGAGTCTGTCGTACCGGCAGTTGCTAATAATGAAAACATAAAATCCTCTTTTCTAAAATTTGATTCTTTCTGTATTGTACCAAGAAGTTTTCAAAAAAGGAAATAGCAAAAATAACTATAATGAAGGAAAAAAGCTGAAAATAAAATGACAAATAATATGGATAATGATAAAATGTGGAGAAAATAACGAAGGTGGTAAGTATATGCAAATCGATTGGAACAATCTAGGTTTTTCTTATATCAAAACTCCTTGGCGTTTTATTGCCAAATGGAAAGACGGACAATGGGAAGAAGGAGAATTGACAGAAGATAATTACCTGACGATTCATGAAGGCTCTCCAGCGCTTCATTATGGTCAGCAATGTTTTGAAGGTCTAAAAGCTTATCGTCGAAAAGACGGCAAGGTCAATCTCTTTCGACCTGAACAAAATAGTCGACGGATGAATCAAAGTGCTAGACGATTGCTGATGCCAATGGTCCCTGAAAAGATGTTCGTTGATGCTGTCAAGCAAGTGGTAAAAGCAAATGAAGATTTTGTGCCGCCCTATGGAACAGGCGCTACATTATACTTGCGCCCTTTACTGATTGGGGTCGGTGAAAACATTGGTGTCCATCCAGCTCCAGAATATTTATTTGTCGTCTTCTGTACGCCAGTAGGAGCGTATTTCAAAGGTGGACTAAAACCAACGAATTTTATTGTATCTGATTACGATCGTGCTGCTCCTAAGGGGACTGGTGCAGCAAAAGTCGGCGGAAATTACGCAGCGAGTTTACTTCCAGGAACAGAAGCAAAAGAACTGGATTACTCAGATTGTGTTTATCTTGATCCAGCCACACATACGAAAATCGAAGAAGTAGGTGCAGCAAATTTCTTTGGAATTACAAAAGACGGAAAATTCATCACTCCGCAATCGCCCTCTATCTTACCAAGTATCACGAAATATTCCTTGTTGCAGTTAGCTGAAGAACGACTAGGACTGCAAGCAATTGAAGGAGATATTTTCATTGATGATCTAGATCAATTTGCAGAAGCTGGTGCATGTGGTACAGCGGCTGTTATTTCTCCAATCGGTGGGATTTATCACAATAACAATCTTCATGTATTTTATAGTGAAACGGAAGTAGGACCAGTAACAAAACGGTTGTATGATGAATTGACAGGTATTCAATTTGGAGACATAGAAGCACCAGAAGGCTGGATTGAAGTCGTGGAATAATTTCAAAGTAATGAGTTGAAAAAAACGTAAAAAGAAAAAATCAGGAAGAGACTTTAAAAAGTTTTTTCCTGATTTTTATATGTTTTACTTTAAAGAATGCAACAAAAGTTTATGAAAGATGGACACCTTTGTCAACGTAGATAATATCACCGATGATTCCGCTGGAAAGTGGGCTGATTAAGAAAGCACAAGCATTACCGACTTCTTCGATCGTCACACCTTGCTGATCAGGCGTACGAGATTCAGATAACTGGATCAGTTTTTGATAGTCTTTAACACCTGTGACAGCTAATGTTTTGATTGCCCCAGCTGAGATTCCATTGACCCGAATTCCTTTAGGCGAGAACTCAGCTGCCAAATAACGGATAGCAGCTTCAAGAGAAGCTTTCGCAATACCCATCATGTTATAATTCGGGATTGCGCGTTCTGAACCTAGATAAGTCATGCTAACGATCCCGCTGTTTGGTGCAAGAAACGGTTGTGCGTATTTTGATACAGCAATTAAAGAGTAGCTGCTGATATCTTGAGCTAATTGATAGCCGTCTCTGGAAATATCAGACACATTTCCGGACAATTCTTCTTTGTTGGCGTAAGCAACTGCATGGACAAGGCCGTGGATCTCCCCAGCATATTCACCGATGGCATTCATTGCTTTTTCGATGCTTTCGTCGCTAGAAACATCACATTCTACAGTGAATGCTTCTTCGCCGACCAATTTGACTAATGATTTTTTCATTCGTTCATTTTGGTAAGTATAGATAATTTCTGCCCCTTGTTTCAACATTGCTTCAGCACAACCCCAAGCAATGCTTTTTTTGTTAGCGACGCCCATAATGACGATTTTTTTTCCTTCTAGAAATGACATAATGACTCTCCTTTGTTTCTGATAAAAATTTGATAGTCGTAAAAAAATAGAGAATAATAGCTAAAATAACTTCTTGATTTCTTAATTATTAGTCAAAATGTTTTGATTGTCAAACTATTTTTTCTTAAATTAAAAAAAGATTGCTAAATATTTAGGAATATGATACTTTGATAGTCAAAGTAATGAAAATGGCAATTGCCTGAAAGAAGGAGTTTAATTATGTCTTACGTATTATCTGCTACTGAAGTAATGGAATTGATTCCTAATCGTTATCCTATTTGTTATATTGATTATGTAGATACTTTAGAACCAGGAAAAAAGATCGTTGCGACAAAAAATGTAACAATCAATGAAGATTTTTTCCAAGGTCACTTTCCTGACAATCCAGTGATGCCGGGTGCGTTGATTCTAGAAACACTGGCACAAGCAGGTTCGATACTTATCCTAAAATCAGAAGAGTTTCTAGGAAAAAGAGCTTATATCGGTGGGATCAATAAGGCCAAATTCCGTCAAAAAGTTGTTCCAGGAGATGTGCTGAAATGTCATTTTGAAATCACCAAAATGAAGGGATCAGTCGGTACAGCGTTATCTGCAGCATATGTAGATGATAAAAAAGTCTGTGAGTGCGAGTTCACGTTCATCGTCAACCAAAATGCTTGACTATAAAACCTGATATAGCAAAACAAAAGGAAGCTTACTTGCTTTTTATGTAAAAAGAAGACGCCTGAATCCTAGCATACGTTGTCATCTATGCAGGATTCAGACGTTATTTTTTTATTTTTGTTTTGCTTCTTGCAGTATATTGATTTTATCGATTTTTACTTCTTCTTTTGGTTTGTCTGAACTATCTGTTTCGATATTTGCAATAGCATCCACGACATCCATTCCTTCAATCACTTGGCCGAAGACAGTATAATGGCCATCTAGTGAAGGATAACCGCCGTTTTTATAAGCGTCGATGATTGCTTGAGGATAGTCGTCTTTTAAAAGACCATCATGCATATCATCTGTATTTTGAACGATAAAGAACTGGCTGCCGTTACTGTTAGGATCTTGTGAGCGAGCCATAGATAACGCACCTCTTATATTATAAAGGTGGTTGTTGATCTCTGTTTCAAATCCTTCTCCCCAAATGCTTTCCCCTCCAGTGCCATCGCCTTTAGGATCGCCACCTTGGATCATGAAATCTTTGATGACGCGATGGAAAGTCAGTCCGTTGTAGTAACCGTCTTTTGCATGTGTCATAAAGTTTTCAACCGCTTTTGGTGCGTATTCGGGAAATAATTTGATTTTGATTGTGCCTTTATTCGTCACCATTTCGACCAGATCTTCATTTTCGGCGACATCTTTCGTCAATTGTGGTAATTCCAATGCGTTCAAATCGACGCTACTGGCAGTCGTGCTTTCCGCAGTAGATGTACTTTTTGAACTTTCTGTAGACGAACTAGAAGAAGTCGTGTTGTTTGCAGAACAACCAGCAGCAAACAGCAATGCTGCTGCTAAACTAATACTTAAAATAACTTTATTTTTCTTCATAACTGTTCCTTTCCAATTTACTATTTTGTTATCTTTAATGATAACAAAATAGAGGGAAAATACCTACTTAAATTATTGGAATTTATCATTTATTTTAAAAGAAAAAGAAAAGGTGTAGACCATTTACTTTGTGTTTGCTATAATGTAAGTGGATACAAAAACGAAAAGATGCAGGAGGAAATGGTAATATGGGAAAATTAGGAATCTCGATTTATCCAGAACGGTCAACATTTGAAAAGGACAAAGCGTACTTGGATTTAGCTCATAAGTATGGGTATAAACGGGTTTTTACCAGTTTGCTGCAGATCAATGATGATAAAGAAAAAGTTCTTTCAGAATTTAAAGAAGTAGTTGATTACGCGAATAGCCTAGGCATGGAAGTAATGGTTGATATCAATCCAGCGTTATTTGAACAGTTGGAGATTTCTTACGATGACTTATCTTTTTTCCATAAGATGGGTGCCTACGGGGTCCGCTTAGATATCGGATTCACAGGAGCAGAAGAAGCAAAAATGACGCGCAATCCTTTTGGTATCAAAATCGAGATCAATATGAGTTCGGGCACGAATTACGTTGACAACATCATGAGTTATTCGCCAAACACGGATAATTTATTAGGTTCTCATAATTTTTATCCTCATCGATACTCTGGTTTAGGATACGAACACTTTGTTTTTTGTTCAGAAAAATTCAGAAAATATAATTTGAATACGATGGCATTCGTCAATTCGCAATCTGCTGAGTTTGGCCCTTGGCCTACGCAAGATGGCTTGTGCACGCTGGAAGACCACCGAGATCTTGAAATTGCGACACAAGTGAAGCATTTAATCCTTACAGGATTGATTGATGATATTTCTATTGGAAATGCGTACGCAAGTGAAGAAGAATTGAAAGAAATGGCAGAAGCATTTAACGCGGATTATCCAACATTGAAAGTAGATACGGAAGAAGGTATTACAGAAAACGAACGAATCTGCTTGTTTGATAACCTTCATAGTTATCGAGGGGATCGCTCAGAATATATCCTTCGTTCAACGATGACTCGTGTATACTACAAAGATAAAGATTTCCCGCCTCATAATACGCGAGATATGCATCATGGGGATGTACTGATTGACAATGAAGGGTACGGTCAATACAAAGGAGAAACACAAATCGCCTTGAAGGATATGAAAAACGACGGACGTGTCAATGTTGTAGGAAGAATCTCCGATGACGAATTATTCCTCCTTGACTTTTTGAAACCATGGTCAAGCTTTAAATTAATTGAAAATAAAAAATAGATAATTAGTTATTGCAGAAATAATCCGCTAGAAATAGCCAGTTATTTCTGCTTTTTTATTTTGTTTTTTTATAGGTTATAAAAATGAACATTGCATAGTAGAGATTCTTTGATTATACTAATTCAAGGTTATATGAAAAAAGAGAAATGAGATGGATGATTTATGAAACTTTGGATGAAAATCCTTTTAGGCGTCGCTTTAGCTCTGATTGTTGCGTTAGTGTTTGCAGGGAATTATTTTTATAATTATGCTGTTGTGCCTTCTGAGAAAGACTTTTTAGACGAAGATACACCTGGTACAACACAGACATCCAAAGAAACGGATGCACATAAATGGTTTAGTTCAAAAGAAAACCGAAGCGATTGGACCATCACTTCAAAAGACGGTCTGAAATTATCAGCGATTTATCTTCCTGCTGAAACGAAAAGTGAAAAAACAGCTCTTGTGGCTCATGGCTATATGGGAAACGCTGAAACGATGACCAATTACGCAAAGATGTTTCATGATATGGGTTACAATGTCCTTGTTCCTGATGCAAGAGGACATGGAAAAAGCGAAGGGGATTACATTGGATTTGGATGGCCAGAGCGTAAAGACTATGTACAGTGGATAAACAAAGTGCTAGAAAACAATGGAAAATCGCAAGAAATCGTTCTATACGGTGTCAGCATGGGAGCAGCAACAGTTATGATGACTAGCGGAGAAAAACTACCAGATAATGTGAAAGCAATCATTGAAGATTGCGGTTATTCTTCCGTTCATGATGAGCTTGCTTATCAGCTAGACGATATGTTTAGTCTTCCAGCATTTCCGCTTATGCAAGTAACGAGTCTAGTGACAAAAGTCCGTGCTGGCTACTTTTTCGGTGAAGCAAATGCAGTGGAACAATTGAAGAAAAACCAGCGCCCAATGCTCTTTATACATGGAGACGAAGATACATTTGTACCATTTGAAATGTTAGATAAGGTCTATCGTGCAACGAAGGGACCAAAAGAAAAGTATGTTGTAAAAGGAGCCGAGCATGCGGAAGCATACAAGACAGATCCTGAAAAATATCAGCAAGTAGTCCAACAATTTTTAAGCCAATATGTTCATTGAACGAGTTTAAAAGTAGGGGATGAAAAGAAAGAAGCCTTTGACTGGATCCAGTCAAAGGCTTCTTTTATCGATTGATCTATCAAATTACAAGTTAGCGAATTTTTCTAGTAAGCGAATCATTTGGCAAGTAAATCCATACTCATTGTCATACCATGCAACAGTTTTAACAAGTTGGAAATCACCAGCAGTTGTTACTTCTGTTTGCGTTGGGTCAAAGATCGAACCTTGAGTTGTTCCAATGACATCGCTAGAAACGATTTGACGGTCATCATACCCGAATGAAGGATTGTCAACTGTGTGTTTTTTGATTGCTTCGTTTACTTGATCAGCAGTTACTTTTGTTTTCAATACTGAAACCAAT
The DNA here is from genome assembly GCF_003112495.1 of Enterococcus sp. H57. NCBI lineage: Bacteria > Bacillati > Bacillota > Bacilli > Lactobacillales > Enterococcaceae > Enterococcus > Enterococcus sp. H57. The sequence continues at coordinate 21,686 of NZ_BEHC01000025.1, read as the reverse complement.
TCAGTTAATGAACCATCAACGACTGGAACACGTTGTGCGTGTCCTTGTAATTTTCCTTGTAGCTCAGGGATAACTAAGCCGATTGCTTTCGCAGCACCAGTAGAATGTGGGATAGTATTGTCAGCAGCTGAACGAGCAGCACGCAAATTACCGCCTTTTACAGGTCCATCTAAGAGCATTTGTGTGGAAGTGTAGGCATGAACTGTTGTCATTGTACCAACTTCGATCCCAAATTCATTATTTAAGAAATAAGCCATAGGTGCTAAACAGTTTGTTGTACATGAACCTGCTGAGATGATTTTGTCGTTTTCATCTAATGTATCATCATTGACGTTATAGACGATGGTTTTCATAGCACCAGCTGGGGCAGAAATAACTACTCGTTTGACACCAGCATCTAAATGCGCTTTTGCTTTTTCTTCAGATGTATAAAAACCAGTACATTCTAGTACGATATCTACACCGTTTTCTTTTGCCCAAGGGATTTTGCTTGCGTCGGGTTCTGCATAAACACGAGTTGCTTCGCCATCCACTACGATTGAGTCTTCTGTTGCAGTAACTGTGCCAGGATAAGTACCATGAGTAGAGTCAAATTGCAATAATTGTGCTAACATAGTTGGACTTGTTAAGTCGTTGATTGCTACTACTTCAATATCATCTGAGACTTCTTTGATGCGGCGGAAAGCCAGACGGCCAATACGCCCAAATCCGTTAATACCTACTTTTACTGTCATATCAAAAGTTCCTCCTTTATTAGGGGTGCTGTGAAACGGCATCCTCAATTAATACAATTAATACACTGTTATTCTGCTACGCAAAGAATATTTTGTCAAAAAATTATACTTGGTAGCAGAAAAAAGGTTGGAAACCTTACCAAATGATAAAAAAAGAAGAAGGTAAACAATCTTTTTGCTGAAATGATAGACAAAATCAGATTTCACCGATAAAATAAGTAAGACTTTTGTTTATTGTGGAAATTCAGGCAGTCAAATAAATAAATGAATAATAGGAGGACTTAATTATGTCCATGTTTTTAGATCAAGTAACGATCGATGTGAAAGCTGGCAAGGGCGGAGACGGAATGGTTGCATTTCGTCGCGAAAAATACGTTCCTGACGGCGGACCGGCTGGCGGAGACGGTGGTCGTGGAGGCGATGTCATCTTGATCGTCGATGAAGGGTTACGTACATTGATGGATTTTCGGTTCAATCGCCATTTCAAAGCGCAGCCAGGTGAAAATGGGATGAGTAAAGGGATGCACGGTCGTGGTTCAGAAGATACCTATGTTAAAGTACCACAAGGAACCACTGTCCGAGATGCGGAGACTGGTGCTCTTTTAGGAGATTTAATTGAAAATGGTCAAACACTAGTTGTGGCAAAAGGTGGACGCGGTGGACGAGGGAATATCCGTTTTGCCTCTCCTCGGAATCCTGCACCGGAAATTGCTGAAAACGGTGAACCAGGACAAGAGCGAAAAATCGAACTAGAATTGAAAGTATTGGCAGACGTTGGACTTGTAGGTTTTCCATCTGTCGGGAAATCGACTTTACTATCCGTTATTTCATCTGCTCGTCCAAAAATCGGCGCTTATCATTTCACGACGCTCGTACCTAATCTAGGAATGGTTACTACAAGTGATGGCAGAAGTTTTGCCGCAGCAGACTTGCCAGGCTTGATTGAAGGAGCTTCGCAAGGTGTTGGGCTGGGTACACAATTCCTTCGTCATATCGAAAGAACACGAGTAATTTTACATGTGATCGATATGAGTGGGATGGAAGGACGAGATCCTTATGAAGACTATCTTGCCATCAACAAAGAATTATCTACTTATAACTTACGCTTGCTAGAGCGTCCGCAAATCATCGTGGCAAACAAAATGGATATGCCGGATGCACCGGAAAATCTAGTGAAATTCAAAGAACAGCTGAACAAGGAAAAAGAAGATGAATTTGCTGATGACATCCCAGTATTTCCAATTTCTGGAGTGACTCGACAAGGATTGGACGCGTTATTGAATGCTACAGCAGATTTGTTAGAAGTAACGCCAGAATTCCCATTGTACGAAGAAGAACTGGAAGAAGAAACTGTACACTATGGATTCAATCCAGAAGGTCCTGAGTTCCAAATCGATCGTGATTCAGATGCAACGTGGATCTTATCTGGTGAGAAGATCGAAAAATTATTCCAAATGACGAATTTCGATCATGATGAAACAGTGATGCGTTTTGCTCGTCAATTACGTGGTATGGGTGTGGATGAAGCTCTTCGGGCACGCGGTGCGAAAGATGGCGACCTTGTACGTATCGGTGAGTTTGAATTTGAATTTGTCGAATAGGCAAGCAAATAAAAACAAATACCAAAAAATATAGATTCAGATTTAAGGGAGGTTGTGACAGAAGTGATCAGCTTCAAGAACGCCGTTTATTCGGAAAAAGGAGCTGTGATACGACTTTTGTCACAGCCCTATTTTATTGGAAAAAAAGAGTGCTTTTCTTTTCTTATTTTACAATTAAAGGTAAAATAAATAACAAGAAGGTATGAAAGGGGCGTTTTTAATGAGCAAACGAGTAATCATTTTAAATTTTCAAGTAGAAAGCCAGGCATATCAGGCATTTTCAGAAATCAAAAAGTTACATGCTGTTCGTTCGATTAAAGGAGAACAGATGGCAGTTGTCAGCCATGATCCTAATGGGACACATCAATTCAAAATAGAAGATTTTATCGACTTTACCGGTAATAACAAATCTTCTACGGGTGGATTAATCGGAATGTTGGTTGGTGTATTAGGTGGTCCGCTAGGGATTTTATTAGGATGGTTTGCCGGAGGAATGATCGGTGCGACACAAGATGCCAAAGAAATAAAAGATGCCCAGACCGTGTTCGACTTTGTAGGAAATAAAATCGGTGAAGGAGCTACAGGACTGATCTTGATTGCTGATGAAGAGGACAATCGCCCACTGAATCAATTGGTAATGATGGAATTAGGCGGAGAAATTACCCGCTTGGATTATGAAGATGTCGAAAAAGATGTGCATGATGCGAAAGAAGCTGAAAATCATGCGAAAGAAGCTGCACGAAAGACTTGGAAGGACAAACATCCGCAAACTTCCAACGACAATGAAAGTTCTGGATCTTCAAATTAATAAAAAACAGCAGAGGATCTCAAACGGGTTCGCTGCTGTTTTTATAGTAATTTTCAAAGAAAACGCTATCGCTTTAGAACGTTATTTTTAATTTGAACCCATTCTCGACTTACGGTTGATTATCCCTTCTTTTTACCCTAAAATTAAAGAGGAACTTAAAGAAAGTCAGGTAGATTATGGAATTACAATTTTTAGGAACAGGTGCAGGTGTTCCTGCAAAACATAGAAATGTGACAAGTATAGCATTGAAACTTTTAGACGAGCGCAATGAAGTTTGGTTGTTCGACTGTGGCGAAGGCACGCAAATGCAGATTTTGCGAACGACTATTCGTCCGAGAAAAATCGGTAAAATTTTCATTACACATTTACACGGCGATCATATTTTTGGACTTCCCGGGCTCATCAGCAGCCGGTCATTTCAAGGTGGGGATACGCCATTAGAGATTTACGGGCCAAAAGGGATAGAGGAATACATAAAAGTCTCTTTAGGTATTTCGCAAACGCGTTTAAGTTATCCGCTGAAATTCATTGAGCTAAATGAAACAGCCCCGATTTTTACTGATCAGCAATTTTCTGTTTATACAAAAAAACTAAATCATGGGATCGACAGTTTTGGTTATCGTGTGGTTGAACATGATCATAAAGGAGAATTGCAGGTGGATCGTCTAAAAGAATTAGGTATTCCAGCTGGACCACTGTACGGCAAACTGAAGCAAGGTGAAACGATCCAACTAGAAGATGGGCGGACGATCAATGGAAAAGATTTCGTAGGTCCAGATAAAAAAGGACGAATCGTGACTATTTTAGGCGATACGAGAAAAACACATAATTCCGTTGTGCTTGCGGAAAATAGCGATATTCTGGTACATGAAAGCACATTTAATAAAGATGAAGCAAGAATGGCGCACAACTATTTCCATTCCACGACTCATCAAGCTGCTGAAGTTGCAAAAGAAGCGCAGGCAAAACGGCTGCTACTTACTCATATCAGTGCGAGATATTTAGGAAAAGCAGCTTTAGAGCTTGAAAAAGAAGCACAAGAAGTGTTTGAAAACACGACGATTATGAAAGATTTTGATAGCATTGAGATTCCATTTCGCGAGGAGGAAGAGGCATGAATTTAGAAGATAAAGTTGTTTTAGTAACAGGTAGTTCAGGCGGTCTGGGCGCACAAATCTGTTATGAAGCAGCAAAGCAAGGAGCAATCGTTATAAGTTGCGCACGAAGAATGGCATTTGTAGAAGGTGTCAGAGACGAGTGCAGACGCTTGAGCGGCAAAGAGGCTTATGCTTTCAAGGTAGACGTCAGCAATCCTGAAAGCGTGGACGAATTATATGAAAAGGTGATGGAAGAAGTCGGGCGCGTCGATATTCTGGTAAACAATGCGGGTTTTGGGATTTTCGAAGACTTCCTTACATTCGACCTTGGAAAAGCATACGATATGTTTGAAGTCAACATCTTAGGAATGATGGTTTTGACACAAAAATTTGCGATCGATATGGCAGAAAGAAGACAAGGTCATATCATTAATATCGCCTCTATGGCTGGAAAAATGGCAACTGCAAAATCAACGGTTTATTCTGCCACGAAATTTGCAGTCCTTGGCTTCTCCAACGCTTTGCGATTAGAATTGAAACCACTTGGCGTAGCTGTTACGACAGTGAATCCAGGTCCAATCGAGACAAATTTCTTCGATAAGGCTGATCCAAGCGGAAGCTATTTGGAAAAAGTCGGACAAATCGTTTTAGAACCTGCCAAGTTGGCAAAAATGATCGTCCGCAATATGAGACATCCAAAACGGGAAATCAATCAACCGTTTATTTTAGAAGTTGCATCAAAATTTTATACGCTGTTTCCAACGATTGGTGATTATTTAGCCAGCGGAATTTTTAACAAAAAGTAGGTGAAGGAATTGAAAAAGCAAAGCAATGTGATTCTTGGATTTGTTTTAGTTTTGATTATTGTTCTTTTTGCTGTATTGAACAATAAAAATGTTCCTGTAAGTTTTGGCTTCACTTCCTTTTCTGCGCCATTGATCTTAGTGATCATCGGTTCTGCGCTGATTGGTGCACTGATTGTATTTTTGACTGCTTCGGCAACACTATGGCAGCAAAAAAAGCAAATCAAACAGCTGACTCAGAAAATGTCAGAATATCAAACAGAACTTCAAAAGAAAATTGAAGAAGCAAAAGAAGAACAGCAACGCGAGTTTAGAAACGAACGTGCGGAGTTGGAAGCTGCTTATCAGGCGGAGTTACAAGCGAAAACCGCACAAATCAGTCAATTGAAAGCGCCGGAAGAACAAAAAACTCAATCGCCCAAACAAAGCTTCAATTATTTTGACTAATAGGGATATTTCATAAATGGTCGTACAAAAGATCAGGTCCTGCTGAACATCTGTCTAGCGGATCTGATCTGTTTTTATTCTTTCTTTCTGCTTTTTTTTGCTGATTTCCTTTGCTATAATAACTAAGTTAGGAGTGAGAAAGTGAGACAAGCAAATTTTGATTGGAAGTTAAGCGAGACAGAGCCTTCTGAATCCTTTCTCCAAATGATCCGTGAACTGAAATTATCTCCATTTGTCGGTAAGTTACTGTGGCAAAGAGGTTACCATGAGGAAAAGGATATCAACCGATTTTTACATCCAAAGGAACAAGAATTACATGATCCGTATCTGATGCACGATATGGATAAAGCAATCAGCCGAATCCAAGAAGCTGTAATCAGTGGAGAAAAAATCCTCGTTTACGGTGATTATGACGCAGATGGGATCACCAGTGCAACGGTAATGAAAGAAACACTGGAATTACTTGGTGCAGAAGTAGAAGTATTCCTGCCAAATCGATTTGAGCATGGGTATGGACCAAACCAATCGGTATACCAAGAAAAGATCGAAGAAGGAATCCAGTTGATCATCACTGTTGATAACGGGGTAGCAGGAAATGATGCGGTAGCATACGCTCAGCAAGCTGGTGTAGACGTGATCATTACAGATCATCACGAACTACCTGAGAATTTACCAGACGCTTATGCGATTGTTCACCCTCGTCATCCAGCGGGGCACTATCCATTTCCAGATTTGGCAGGAGTCGGAGTAGCATTCAAAGTAGCTTCTGCATTATTGGAAGAACCGCCTGCAGAATTTTTGGATTTAGTAGCGATAGGAACGATCGCCGATTTAGTTTCATTGACTGATGAGAATCGAATCCTTGTTTCATTAGGAATCGATGCCATTCATCATTCAGAACGGATAGGACTTCAGGCGCTATTTGAAGAAAGCGGCGTAAAAATGAGGGACGCAGACGAAACAACGATCGGTTTTTCGATTGCTCCCAGACTAAATGCAATCGGTCGGATGGGCGATCCACGTCCTGCCGTCTCGTTACTTGCGACGTTTGATGAAGAGGAAGCATCCGTTCAAGCAAAAAAATTGAATGAGATCAATGAAGAAAGAAAAGCAATCGTAGAGCAGATAACACAAGAAGCATTAGCGATGGTCAATAAGGAGAATCATATCCATCTATTGGTAAACCGAGGATGGCATGAAGGCGTTTTGGGCATTGTTGCTGGGAAAATAATGAATGAAACGGGTAAACCAACGCTTGTCCTTACTTTAAAAGAAGATGGATCAGCTAAAGGATCTGGACGTAGTATTGAAGCCTTGAATCTTTTTGAAATGCTTGACCAGATGCGAGATTTATTTACTTACTTCGGAGGACATCATGCAGCAGTCGGTTTAACGATGCCAAGTGAAAATGTCACTATACTACAGGAGAAGATGAACCAATATATAGTCGATCATCAAATTGACTTGATGAGAGGGCCTGAGTTGAGAATTGATGAAGTATTGCTGCCAAATGAAGTAACAGTAGAGCGAATTGATGAGCTGAAACTATTGGCGCCATTTGGTACGGATAATCCTTTGCCTCAGTTTTTATTTCGACAAGTCCAAGCAGAAAATATCAAAAGAATCGGAGCAAACCAACAGCATCTGAAATTTGTCCTTTCCGATGCATCGAGTCAGCTTGATGCGGTCGCTTTTGGTTTTGGTACTCAAGAAGAAGAACTGCTGAATAATCAGGTAGATGTGGTAGGAAAGCTTTCGATCAATGAATGGAACGGGCGTAAGAAACCGCAGCTGATGGTATCTGATTTTTCTGTGGGTGGTCTGCAAGTATTTGATTGGCGGGCAAAACGTTTCCGTGAACAGAGCCGAACGTCGGAAGGTAGCCTTTATTTAGCATTTGATTCTTCGACGTTGAAATTCGTGCCTGAGATTATCCAGGAAGCTGCGATTGTTTTCGAAGGACTAGATTCTGTAAAGGCAATAATTGAAAAAAGAAAACCAAACTCTCTAGTTGTTATGGATTGTCCAGATGATTTAGCGGATCTGAAAGAAGTTTTTCGGTCTTATTCATTCAATCGTGTTTATCTGATGGGGATTTCACCTGATGAGGCCTATTTGAATGGGGTAGGCACAAGAGAACAGTACGCAAAATTGTTTAAATTGATCCATTCTCAAGAACGAATTGATATACGTCATAAAATAAAAGCAATAGCTCAATATTTGCGTATCCCTGAAAAATTATTAATTTTTATGATACAGGTGTTTTTTGAATTGAAATTTGTTACAATAGAGAACGGTGTTTTACAAAAAGTCGCTAGCCCAGAAAGTCATCCTTTGACTGAGAGCAGATTATACCAGCGACGGCTCAATAAAATCAAAGTTGAGGAATTTTTGCTTTTGAGCGATATTCCTACCATAAAGAAATGGTTAACAACCTAGGAGGAAACAAAGAGTGGATTTAAAAGATTATATTGCCAGTATTCCCGACTATCCGTCAAAAGGAATTGTGTTTCGAGATATTTCCCCACTGATGGCAGATGGTGACGCTTATCGGGAAGCTACTAAACAAATCGTAAATTATGCAAAAGAAAAACGAATTGATATGGTAGTTGGGCCAGAAGCCCGTGGATTCATCGTAGGATGTCCTGTTGCTTATGAGTTAGGAGTCGGTTTTGCCCCAGTCCGCAAAAAAGGGAAGTTACCTCGAGAAACCATCGAAGTGACTTATGGATTAGAATATGGAACAGATACATTGACATTGCATAAGGATGCCATTAAACCAGGTCAACGTGTGCTGATTTGTGACGATTTGCTAGCTACTGGAGGAACAATCAAAGCGACGATCGAACTGATCGAACAATTAGGCGGTGTAGTCGTAGGCTGCGCATTTTTGATCGAATTGATGGATCTCCATGGACGCGACAAAATCAAAGGATATGACATCATTACATTAATGGAATATTAAGCAGAAAAAAGAAGCTATTCTTGATGTTATTCTTAAAGAAGCGATTTTAAAGCGACCCTCAAAAGTCAGATTCTCTATCTGACTTTTGAGGGTCGCTATTTTTTTATAAATGGAAACAAGCAAAGACCAGTAGAAGTTTAAAAAATCACTTTTTCCGCAATTTGACTTAATACCGAAAAACTGGCTTTAGAACACCGTTTATTCGAAAAAAAGGATGTGACCGATTTTTGTCACACCCCCGTAAAAGTTTAACTTCTTGTCTTTTGAATAATTAGCAGTCAATCCTTATTATGATTGCCTGGATCTGTAGTAGGGCTCATGATAGAAATGATCTTCATGAATTCTGCGCCGCTCAGATTGACGGTACTTCTTTTCATCCCACAACATGAACCACAAAGTAAATAACGGAACAAACACAAGTAAAGCTGGACGTATGCCGAAATTACCAATAATAATACCTAAAAACAAAACAGTTAATACTAAGCCAAGACGTCTCATTGATTTCATGAATTCTCACCTCGTTAATTTATGCGAACAATTGTTCGTATATTTAGTATACGAATATTTGTTCGGTTTGTAAAGAGGGAAGTGATAAAAATTTGAAAGAAGAAGAACCCGGGCGAAAAAAGAGTTTGAGACCAACGTCTCAAACTCTTTTTAAAAAGTTTTCTTTTAATTAGTAGCAATTAATAGATATGACTACGATAAAGTCCTACTACTCGTCCTAATATAGATACTTGATCTAAGATGATTGGTTCGAGCAAGTCGTTTTCAGGCTGCAGACGGAAAAAGTTTTTTTCTTTATAGAATCGTTTGCAAGTCGCTTCGTCCTCGGCAGTCATTGCAATGACAATATCGCCATTTTGAGCAGTTTCTTGCTTCCGAACGATCACGTTGTCACCATCCAAGATCCCAGCATTGATCATACTATCTCCACGAATTGTCAGCATAAAGAGACTGCCTTCTTCGGAAGAAAGATTAGGAGGGATTGGAAAGAAGTCTGAAGCATCCTCTACTGCTAAAATGGGTTCTCCAGCTGTTACGACGCCAAGTACTGGAATAGTTGTTGGACGAATCCCAATCTTTTCTAAACCTTGTTTTGTCAACTCGATTGCACGAGGTTTCGTCGGATCTCTTTGGATAAACCCTTTTTTTTCAAGCCGTGCAAGATGACCGTGAACAGTAGAAGTAGAAGAAAGCTGAACAGCTTCCCCGATTTCACGGACAGTCGGCGGGTATCCTTTTTGGGTTACTTGTTCATGGATATATCGTAAGACTTCGATTTGTCTTGATTCAGTTTGTCGGGCCACAAGGTACACCTTCTTTCACTTGATAAATAAATAGTACCATATAAAAAGCGCTAAATCAAACGAATGTTCGTATTTTATTTAGTTTATCTAGTTGTTTTTTTTTCAGTTTTTATATAATATGAAGGAGAGTAAAAGGAGGGCTGAGCATGCTGTCACCTGAAAAAATAGAGCGGATCAATGAACTTGCACGTAAAAAGAAGGAAAATGGTCTCTCAAAAGCCGAAGAACAAGAACAAATCAACTTGCGCAAAGAGTATTTGGAAGCTTTTCGTTCCGGTATGCGTCATCATATCGAAGGAATGAAAGTCGTCGATCCTGAGGGCAATGACGTGACCCCGGAAAAATTAAAAGAAATCCAAAAGAAAAAAGGCTTACACAACCGAAATGACAACTTTTAGTAAAAAATACTGAAAAAGATTGCTTTTTCGTGTGACATCTTATAGAATGAAAGTGTAAGAAATAAAGGTAAAAAAAACCTAAATTAATAGGAGGGGTTATTTTGTTTGACAAAATTGACCAACTTGGCGTTAACACAATTCGTACATTAAGTATTGAAGCAGTCCAAAAAGCAAACTCAGGACATCCTGGATTGCCGATGGGCGCAGCACCTATGGCATATGCGTTATGGACAAAACACCTGAAAGTAAATCCAACGACATCAAAAAACTGGGCTGACCGTGACCGTTTCGTTCTTTCGGCAGGACATGGGTCAGCAATGTTGTATAGCTTGCTTCATTTAGCTGGCTATCAAGTGACAATCGATGATTTGAAACAATTCCGTCAATGGGATTCTAAAACACCAGGACATCCTGAAGTACATCATACAGATGGTGTAGAAGCCACTACAGGGCCATTAGGACAAGGGATTGCAATGGCTGTCGGTATGGCAATGGCAGAAGCGCACCTTGCAGCAACGTATAACAAAGAAAACTTTAATGTGATGGATCACTATACGTATGCAATATGCGGTGACGGAGACTTGATGGAAGGGGTATCTCAAGAAGCAAGTTCGATGGCAGGTCATATGAAACTAGGGAAATTGATCGTTTTATACGATTCAAACGATATTTCACTAGACGGTCCAACTTCAAAAGCTTTCACAGAAAACGTTGGTGCTCGCTATGAAGCATATGGCTGGCAACATATCTTAGTGAAAGACGGAAATGACCTAGAAGCAATCTCTAAAGCGATTGAAGAAGCAAAAGCTGAAACAGACAAACCAACATTGATCGAAGTAAAAACAGTCATCGGCTATGGTGCTCCTAAAGAAGGAACATCTGCTGTTCATGGTGCTCCTCTTGGTGAAGATGGCATCAAGATGGCTAAAGAAGTTTATGGTTGGGAGTATCCAGATTTCACTGTTCCAGAAGAAGTAGCTGCCCGCTTCCATCAAACGATGATAGAAGAAGGACAAAAAGCTGAAGATGCATGGAATGAAATGTTTGCCAATTATAAAAAAGCTTATCCTGAATTAGCACAACAATTTGAAGATGCTTTTGATGGCAAACTACCAGAAAACTGGGATGCAGAATTGCCAACTTATGAAGTTGGAAGCAGTCAAGCAAGCCGTGTTTCAAGTAAAGAAGTCATCCAAGAATTATCGAAAGCTATACCAAGCTTCTGGGGTGGTTCAGCGGACTTGTCAGGTTCCAATAATACAATGGTGGCTGCAGATAAAGATTTCACTCCTGAACATTATGAAGGACGCAACATCTGGTTCGGTGTCCGCGAATTTGCAATGGCTTCGGCTATGAATGGTATCCAACTTCATGGCGGAACTCGTATCTACGGTGGAACATTCTTTGTCTTTGTCGATTATCTAAGACCAGCAGTTCGTTTAGCAGCAATCCAACATACTCCTGTTGTTTACGTCTTAACACATGACTCGGTTGCTGTCGGAGAAGACGGACCAACGCACGAACCGATTGAACAACTAGCATCTGTTCGCTGCATGCCTGGTGTTCAAGTGATTCGTCCGGCAGACGGAAATGAAACACGTGCTGCTTGGAAAGTAGCGATGGAGACAACAGATGCGCCTACTATCCTTGTATTGAGTCGTCAAAACCTTCCAGTATTGCCTTCTACAAAAGAAGTAGCAGATGAAATGGTGAAAAAAGGCGCGTATGTTCTTTCTCCATCACAAGGAGAAACACCAGAAGGTATTTTGATTGCAACAGGTTCTGAAGTTGATTTGGCTGTGAAAGCTCAAAAAGAATTGGCTGAAAAAGGCAAAGATGTTTCTGTTGTTTCTATGCCAAGCTTTGACCTCTTTGAAAAACAATCTTCTGAATATAAAGAAAGTGTACTTCCTAAATCAGTGAAGAAACGTGTGGCTATCGAAGCTGCTGCATCATTTGGATGGGAACGCTACGTAGGAACAGAGGGCGCAACGATTACAATCGATCATTTCGGTGCATCTGCCCCTGGCACTAAAATTTTAGAAGAATTTGGATTTACAGTAGAAAATGTCGTGAATACGTACAATCAACTATCATAGATCCAAGCAATTGTTTGACTGATAAGAACAGCTGTCTGCAAGTTGGAGACAGCTGTTCTTTATGTGTTAGAAGAATAAATCAATATTACTTTTCGTTTTCGGCTATGTTACATTTAAATGACAAAACAAAGAATTCTTCGGATTAGTTTGTGTTTCTTGAGAATTAAAAGTATAATTTAATTAATTAAGTTTGTTTTAAGAAGAGAACTTTTTATTAAGTTTTTTTATTTTGAGGAGGAATTTGAATGCAAGAGCTGAAGACCCGCAGTGCCCGGCACCATAGACCTAAAAGAAAAATGGTGATCAATAAAAAAGCGATTGCTCCTTTAATTGGAACGAGTCTTTTAGTTGGGCCGATGATGGTTACAGCGGTACCGCAACATGTTCATGCAGATGAACAAGGATCTCAAACAGTCGCTGATCCTCAAGCGTTTATCGATCAAATCGGCTGGTCTGCGTCAGAAGTTGCTGCAAGTAATGACTTGTATGCTTCAGTCATGATCGCTCAAGCGTTGTTGGAAAGTGCATATGGCACTTCCGGATTAGCTAGTGCGCCAAATTATAATCTATTCGGTGTGAAAGGAAGCTATAACGGACAGGTCGTTTATATGGCAACCAAAGAATATGTAAACGGACAATGGGTAACGATGAATGAGCCATTCCGAAAATATTCTTCTTATTGGGAATCCTTCCAAGACCATGCGAATGTTCTTCGTTCAACCAGTTTTTCCACGGGCGATTATCATTATGCTGGCGTGTGGAAAAGCAATACAACAAGTTTTTATGATGCAACAGCGTACTTGACAGGTCGTTATGCTACCGATCCAAATTATGGGGCCAAATTGAACTCATTGATTAATACTTATAATTTAACCCTTTTTGATACGCCATCAACAGGTTCGGCTACAACAACCACAAGTACAACAACAACGACTACTACGACGACTTCAACGTCATCATCTTCAACAACAGATGTAAATACAAATAATGGTCAGACATATACAGTCGTGTCAGGTGATACGCTATGGGATATTGCACAAAAATTTGGCATGTCTGTTGATGATCTAATGGCGAAAAATGGCATGTCTATGTCCAGTTATTCTTTATTAGTTGGTCAAGAACTAAACGTTTGATTTAGATAAAAAGGCAAAGAAACTACCATATATGGTATATCTTTGTCTTTTTTTTGCTAGTCAAAGACGAATCACTCGCCATAAATGAACAGATTGTATTATGATAAGTAAGAAGAGCAAAGACAAGGAGGAATTGAAGATGACAGCTATCTATAACTCAGTCACCGAATTGATTGGCAAAACGCCAATCGTCAAATTAAATAAAATCGTACCAGAAGATTCAGCAGATGTTTTTGTAAAGCTTGAGTTTTTTAATCCAGGAGGAAGTGTAAAAGATCGTATTGCTTTAAGTATGATAGAAAAAGCAGAACACGATGGTCTACTGAAACCAGGTGATACTATCATTGAACCTACTTCTGGAAATACAGGAATCGGATTGTCGATGGTAGGAGTTGCAAAAGGATATAAAGTAATCATCGTGATGCCTGAGACGATGAGTATCGAAAGACGTTTATTGATGAAAGGGTACGGCGCAGAGTTGATTTTGACTCCTGGTGCGGATGGTATTTCTGGATCAATCAGAGAAGCAGAACGTTTGGCAAAAGAAAACGGCTACTTTTTACCATTACAATTTGAAAATGAAGCAAATCCTCTTGTGCATGAGAAGACGACTGGTCCTGAGATACATCAAGCATTTGGAGTAAATGGCTTGGACGCGTTTGTTGCAGGTATCGGTACAGGAGGAACGATCACTGGCGCTGGCCGAGAATTAAAACGTGTGTATCCGAAAATCGAATTAATCGGGGTAGAACCAGCAGAATCTGCTATTTTAGAAGGGAAAGAAGCGGGACCTCACAAAATCCAAGGAATCGGTACAGGTTTTGTTCCTAAAACACTGGATACTTCTGTGTATGATAAAGTCCTTTCTATTAGTGGAGACGAAGCGATGGAAACAGCTAGAGAAGTTGGGCGAAAAGAAGGGATTTTAGTAGGCATCTCATCTGGCGCTGCAATTGCTGCCGCGCTAAAAGTCGCAAAAGAATTAGGAAAAGGCAAGAAGGTATTAGCTGTGGTTCCCGACAATGGTGAACGTTATTTATCTACAGCCCTTTACCAAGAGATATAAGGCACTTGGTTTTTCTCCAGATAGGTTTATGTAAAAAACTTTTAAAGATGAAAAGAACACACAAAAATTTATGATGAGAAAAATTATTTGAATAGAGACGTAGAATAGTGAACGCGACTGTTTTACGTCTTTTTTCATTAAAATACAATAAAATTGAATTTTCTTTTCATGTTAAGTGGATTTTAAAATGTAAAAATAGTATGATAAGACGAGAATAACAACGTGGGGTGTTTACATGGAAAATAAGTTAGTCGAAGAGGTTATCGAAAAGTTAAAAAAAGAGAACATTCGAATCACACCTCAACGGTACGCGGTTTTAGAATATTTGATTGAACATCATTCCCATCCAACGGCTGATGAGATTTATAAAGCACTTGAACATCGGTTTCCAAATATGAGTGTTGCGACTGTTTACAATAACCTTCGCTTATTTACTTCGATTGGATTTGTTCAAGAAATGAAGTACGGCGATGCTTCTAGCCGATTTGATTTCAGTTCAAAGCGTCATTATCATGTAATTTGTGAAAACTGCGGTAAGATTGTTGATTTTCATTACCCAGGGCTTGAAGATATAGAAATGGCTGCAAGCAGACTGACTGATTTTGAGATTAATGAACATCGGTTGGAATTGTATGGACTCTGTCCGGATTGTAAAGAGTCAGCAAAAAAGGCGCAAATGTAAAAACAGTTTCTACAAGTGTTATACCTAAAAAAAGCTAGCTGTGTAAAAAAAACGCTAGCTTTTTTATTTTTTTGTCTTTTATTCACAATCTTAGATATAAAAGTGAATATTATCAAAATAAGAATCTTGTAGATATTGGGTTCTTATGCTTGAAAAGGAATGAAACTACAAACAAACCTTTGTGAATTCACAAGCATTAAACTGTTGTATCCGTTTTATTTCTGTTATAGTAGTTTTGTCGAAGGACAAAATGTTAATCGGAGGGACCATAAATGAAAGTAGTAGTAATTGGCTGTACTCATGCAGGTACTGCAGCTGTAAAAAGTATTTTAAAAAATCATCCAGAAGCAGAAGTGACAGTATATGAAAGAAATGACAATATTTCTTTCTTATCTTGCGGTATCGCACTTTATGTCGGCGGAGTAGTAAAGGACCCAGCAGGCTTGTTCTACTCAAATCCTGAAGAATTATCTTCATTAGGAGCAACAGTTAAAATGGAACACGATGTAACAGACGTCGATACAGAAAATAAAACAGTAACGGCAAAAGATCTGAAAACAGGAGAAACAGAAACGGTTTCTTATGATAAATTAGTGATGACAACTGGTTCATGGCCTATTATCCCACCGATTAGTGGAATCGATGCGAAAAATGTACTCCTATGCAAAAACTACAATCAAGCAAATGAAATTATTGCACAAGCGAAAGAAGCAAAACGTGTAGTAATTGTTGGTGGTGGATATATCGGTATTGAATTAGTAGAAGCTTTTGTCGAATCTGGAAAACAAGTGACATTGATTGATGGATTAGATCGCATCTTGAATAAATATCTAGATAAACCATTCACAGATATCTTAGAAAAAGAATTGACAGACCGCGGTGTTACTCTTGCGCTAGGCGAAAATGTTACTGAATTTATCACAGATGAAGAAGGAAAAGTGAAACAAGTAGCTACACCAACAGATACATTTGATACAGATATGGTCATTTTATGTGTGGGCTTCCGTCCAAATACAAAACTGATCGAAGGAAAAGTAGATACACTGCCAAACGGGGCAATCAAAGTGAATGAATACATGCAGACAAGTAATCCAGACATTTTTGCAGCTGGAGACTCTGCAGTAGTCAACTACAATCCAAGTGGCACGCAAAACTATATTCCTTTGGCAACAAATGCCGTTCGTCAAGGTTTGCTTGTGGGAAATAACTTGACAGATCATAAAATGGCGTATCGTGGTACTCAAGGAACTTCAGGACTTTACCTATTTGGCTGGACGATCGGTTCGACAGGTGTGACCAAAGAAAGCGCAACTTTGAACGATCTAGAAGTCCAAGCGACTGTATTTGAAGATAATTATCGTCCAGAGTTCATGCCAACTACTGAAAAAGTAATGATGGAGCTAGTCTATGAAAAAGGAACGAATCGTATCGTAGGTGCTCAGTTCATGTCCAAATACGACATTACACAATCAGCAAATACCATGTCTTTAGCTGTTCAAAATAAAATGACTGTAGAAGATCTCGCACTTTCAGATTTCTTCTTCCAACCACATTTTGACCGCCCATGGAATTACTTGAACCTACTTGCACAAGCAGCGCTAGGCGAAATCGAAACTGCACAATAAAGAAAAAGGGTTGTGACACAATTTTGTCACGACCCTCTGTCTTTTTTTGTGAAAAGTACAATTAGTTGTCTTTCTTCGAATTTTTTGTCACAATAAGCAGCAAAGATAAAGCTGTTACATAAAAGAACAAGCAGCTTTATTTGATTTTGAAAAGAAAGGTGAGAAAGAAGATGAATAAAGAATATTTTGTCCAACAAGATGCATTTTTAGAAGATTATAAAAGTGCTTCGAAGAAATCAACGATCAATATTGATGAGTTGGCAGATCAAGTACTCTCTCAGTTGAATGAAACGCAAGAGGAATATTACACGATGCCAGCAAAAGACGCCAAAGATAATGTTTCTCATCGTTTTCCTTTCAGTAGACGCATCTACTCAGATGAAAATGACGGCACATTGAATACAGAGTACACATATGAAGGTCAGCCATATGTGCTAGAAACTGATGATGATCTTTAAAGACAGTTTTTGAAAAGGCCGCTCATCCTTAAGTGATGACAAAAAATCATCACAATTACCGATGACTGTCTCTTTACTATCTTTTAATCAGAAAAAGGGGTTATGACAAGCTTTGTCAACCCCTTTTTTTCTTGGTTTCAGATTGGGTTTTCCTACAAAATATTTTTATCTTTGTTGAATAGGAAACAAAAAAACAATATAATGAAAGAAAAAGAAGGTGTAGAAATGGATAAAAGACAACTGCTAATAGAAGAATATCTGGATTTAGCTAATGAGATTATTCATCGTAATAAACCAGAAATGGAAAAAGAATTTGCAGGATTTACTCTAAATGAACTAGAAGTGATTGAACATATCGGGAAAATCCCTGATCCTAACGTGACAAAATTAGCGAATGCTAGTTACATGACTAGAGGAGCCATCAGTAAGCTAACAAAAAAACTGATAGCTAGAGGGATCATAAACACTTATCAAAGCGAAGAGAATAAAAAAGAAATCTATTTTCAATTGACGCCAATCGGACAAAAAATAAGGAATAGACACGAGCAACTCCATCAAAAATGGGTACAGCGAGATGCTACTGTATTTGAAAATATGTCAAAAGAAGAATTTGACACAGTATTTCGTTTTATCGGTCGATACAGAGAATTTATACGAAGTAGCAAATGAAGCTACTATTTTTTATTGTAGTGATAATAGGCAAAAATCATAAGCAAAAATCCGAATACCGTCGGAAGAAATGGTGCTGCAGCATAAAGCTGTCCTGCGATTAGCGGGCCGATGACGCGCGATAGAGATTGTATACTTTGGGTACCGCCCATTACAAGACCTTGCTGGTTATCTGAGACAGAATTGGATAGTTGGCCATTGAATACAGGAGTAAAAATAGAATCACCGAAACCATAACAGATAATCCCAAATAAAAACAAAATCGGCAGTAGAAGAATTCCAGATAATGTGATGAATAGATAGGCGAGGATTTCACTGAACATCCCTATTCTTGTGATCTGCTGTTCTGAAAATTTTTTGAGCAATCGAGGCATAATGAACAATTGCGAGACAGTATCCAAGATTCCAATCAAAGAGAAGCTTAAACCAACCAACCCAGCCTTCCACTGAAAGGCGTCAATCGAAAATTGAGAAAAGATAGATTGAAGAGAGGCAGCTGCCAACCAAACAGCAAAACCTGCTGTCAATAAAGGAATAACGGATGAAATCTTGAATAATTGTTGTAATTGGTGAAAAGGTCTTACATGGGAGAAACTTAAATCTACTGAACGTTTTTTTATTGGAAGGCTTTCTAGCATAAATGTGTAGCCATAAACGGCATTTAAGAAAGTAAAGAGTGCTCCAATAAATATAGGAACAGAATTCCCCAACTCAGCTAATAGACCCCCTATAATAGGACCCAGCGTTGTTCCTATACCGACTAAAGCACCCATCCATCCAAAAACTTTGGTTCTTTCATTAGGTTCCGTGATGTCGGCAAAGTAAGCATATAAGGTGGAGATTTCTCCTGCCGTCAATCCTTCAATGATACGACCAAGGAACAACATCCATATCGAATTTCCTAAACCAAAAAGCAAATATCCGATACTTGATCCTAATAAACTGATAATAAGGATCGGACGACGCCCAAAATGATCACTTAAGCTACCGAGAATGGGGGCAGATAAGAAGGCAGCTAGAGCATAAACAGACATGAGCAAAGTGATATAGAAAGCTTGCTGATGTATGGAGTGAGAATAAGGCAGCGTTAAAAACGGAAGTACAGGACTGACGATAGTAAATCCTAATCCAGTGAATAAGACAGAGACGTATCCAAAAACTTTAGAATGTTTATTTGTGAAACTGTACATGTAAAAACTCCTTTATGCAATAATGTTAACTTGGAAACAAAAATAGTGTATAGTAATTTTGTTTCCTTGTCAACATTCTAAGGAACAGCGAAATCTACTTAATTTATTTATTCCGAAAAGTGAAGATACGCATCAAAAACATGAACAAAAAAAATCAAGTAGACGACATTGTAAATCTGACCGATCAGTGAAGTAAATAGAAAAGAAACCTGTTCTTGCTTCCCATGTTTTTTTTACGTATACTGTGATTGAGCGGAGGAGAAATCATGTTGAATTTAGAAAATTACTTAAGCGCTGGACAAACAGTCATATCTAATCTTTTACTTAAAAATTATCATAGGATCGGTCTACAATCTGAAGAATTTTTATTTGTTCTACAGTTGCATATGGCACAGCTTGAAGGAGATACTTTCCCTGATTTGCAGATGATTGCTATGGATATGGGAATCAAACAAGATCAGATTTTTCAAATACTGGATCGTCTCGTAACAAATGGATTTATCAAGATAGAAACGACGATTGTCAACGGTAAAAAAGCAGATCGATATAATCTTTACCCCATCTATGATCTATTAGGTGAGTATTTAAAAACACAAGAAAAAAAATACGAAGAAAAAACACAAGAAAAAGAAATCCAGTCAGTGTATCAATTATTTGAACAAGAATTTGGACGCCCGCTTTCTTCGATCGAGTTCCAGCGGATCGGACAATGGCTAGAAGAAGACCATTATCAGCCGGAAATTTTGAAGCTAGCACTGCGGGAAGCCGTATTAAATCAGGCTTATAGTTTTAATTACGTTGACCGCATTTTGCTATCGTGGGAAAGAAAAAATCTACGTACAAAACAACAAGTGGAAGAAGACCAAAAACGAAGAAAACAGCAGCTTCTTCAAAGAGAAGTAGAACAGTCAGCTCAACAAGAAGAATTGCCGAAAGTCTCACTGAAAAATTGGTTGGAGGAGTAGCGGAATATGTTAAGCAAACAAAAAACAATGGAAGCTCTAGAAACGATGTATGGAATGTTTCCCGAAGCACATGGAGAACTCAAGCACAATAATCCATTTGAGTTATTGATTGCAGTGATCTTAAGTGCCCAGGCGACAGATGTATCAGTGAATAAAGCAACGCCAGATTTGTTTGCCTCTTTTCCGACACCCGATGCGTTAGCAGAAGCTTCAATCGATGAAATCATTCTTAAAATAAAAACGATTGGTTTGTATCGAAATAAAGCAAAAAACATCAAAGCGTGTGCACAGCAGCTGATTGAACGTTTCGATGGGCAAGTGCCAACGTCAAGAGAAGAATTGATGTCTCTTCCTGGTGTAGGCAGAAAGACAGCAAATGTCGTATTGGGGGATGCATTCGGGATACCAGCAATCGCAGTAGATACCCACGTGGAACGTGTCTCAAAACGCCTGAGGATCTGCAAACTAGATGCTACGGTCATGGAAGTAGAAGAAACACTGATGCGGAAAGTACCACAAGAATTATGGGTAAAGACACATCATACACTGATTTTTTTTGGTAGATATCATTGCACGGCAAGAAATCCCAAGTGCGAGGTATGTCCTTTGCTATCAATATGTCAAGATGGGAAAAATCGGATGCGTCTAAAAGAAAAGGCGCTAAAAAAGAAACCACGCCTGTAGACGTGGTTTCTTTAATTGCAAATAAATGTATGAATTATCTTGTTATTATGGAGAAAAGCTGTTTCGTTTATCTTTTTTGCATGAAAAAGTAAATGTACATACTCAGTAGCTAGGATGGTAACTTATTACAATTTATTGCGATAAAAATAAAAGTTGTTATTTTTATTGGGAAAATACCCGATGTAGAAAATAATGCCTTCCAATATACCTATAAAATAAGTCCAGTATTCCAAAGGATTATATAAATAAGTGACGTATCTATCTAAAGGTGTAATAAAAATGATAAGTGATAATAAAAAAATACCATTTATAACTAAACATAAACTAATGGATTTGGGCGGTTTCAGGCTCATCAGAAAAATATAGATTCTGGTGAACAACAACCATAAAAAAGTGAGAATCATTGCATGAGAGCTTCTTTCCATAAATTTTCCTTTAAGAGTAGTGCTTAAAAGTACAGAAAAAATAATAAATGCAAGGATAGGAGCAATTAAAGTAAATTTATTTAATAATAAACAAAATTTTTCAGCTTTTTTATTCTTGGAATAACGAGGTATTGTTTTCGATAAAAAAAGATGGTGCAGACAAATTATGATAATTAAGCATACTATCAGATAACTCAAAATGAAGCCTTCTTTCAAAAAATTATTCAAAACCATATATTGTATTTTTTATTTGATAATAACATTGGGATTATTAAGAAGTGGCACTAAATAAAAGGGAGCGTCAATAATTTTGTGTAAATAAATTGTCCTCCTGCAAAATAATTAGTTACTCAGTAAACATTGAAACTAATGTATCGGTTACCTGTTGAAAACCTTTATGGCTTCTGTTTAGAAATTTTTGATTGTATGTATCAATGGATAGGCTACAATTAACTAGACAGAAAAATTAAGGTGTGTAGACTAGAAGAAAACATACCAGGAGGAATTTTTATGTCTAAGAGAACACG